>NZ_LHOZ01000098.1:0-3229 GCF_001297205.1 Frigoribacterium sp. RIT-PI-h
CCCGCCTCCTGCCCCGTCACCCCGCCCGGGCCGTGCGCCCGGCCGCCCCGCGACACCGCCCGGAGCCGGCCCGCGCACGGGCCCGCCCCGCCCCTACCAACCCCGACCCCGCTCCGGAGGCCCCCGTGGATGACGACCGATACGGGGCCGATGTGCTCGCCGGCGACTGGAAGCGATCGTCGAAGCCCGCGCCGACGCCGACCGACGCCGTCCGCGACCTCGTGGTCGAAGAGGTCCGGTCGGGTTTCACCGGGGCGATCGTCCGCGTCGAGGCCGGTACCGTCGAGCTCGAGGACTGGAAGGGCCGGGTGCGGGCCTTCCCGATGACCGGGTCGTTCCTGATCGACGGCGCCCCCGTCGCCCTGCGCGTACCGCGGGCGGCACTGCAGGGCCGGGCACGCACGGCCTCCGGCTCGTTCGCCGTCGAGGGGGCGAAGGCCCGGGTCGCCCGTCAGAGCCGAATCTTCGTGGAGGGACGACACGATGCCGAGTTGGTCGAGAAGGTCTGGGGCTCCGACCTGCGGGTCGAGGGTGTCGTCGTCGAGTACCTCGAGGGCGTCGACCACCTGGCCGACGTGCTGCGCGACTTCCGGCCGGGGCCCGAACGGCGCGTCGGCGTGCTCGTCGACCACCTCGTGCCGGGCTCGAAAGAGAGCCGCGTCGCCGAGGGCATCGCTCGCAGTCCGCTCGGCCGCCACGTGCTCGTGGTCGGGCACCCGTTCGTCGACGTGTGGCAGGCCGTCAAGCCGGCCCGGCTCGGCATCGACGCCTGGCCCGTCGTGCCCCGCTCGGTCGAGTGGAAGCACGGCGTCTGCGAGGCGATGGGGTGGCCGCACGAGGACCAGGCCGACATCGCCCGGGCCTGGCAGCACATCCTGTCGCGCGTGCGCAGCTACGCCGACCTCGAACCGTCGGTGCTCGGCCGGGTCGAAGAGCTGATCGACTTCGTCACGTCCGGCTGAGCCCGGGCGTCTGCGCCGAGAGGCCACCTCGGGACGACGATCCCCGGGAATCGCCCGGGCGTGTCGGCTCTCGGGCCGCTTTTCGCCCTAAGTTCGAGGGCATGGCCGAGCAGATCGAGGGACGCGTCAGCTCTGCGGTCGACGCGTGGCTGCGCTGGCTGCCCCGATGGCACATCGGCACCGCCCGGGGTCGCACGCGGCCCTGTCGGGTGTGCCTCGGCTCACCCGTGGCCACGGCCGCGGGTTTCGACCACGACGTCCCGCACGCCGTGCAGCACGCGCTGCTGAACCGGATGCGGCAGATCGTCGACGACGACGTCGACGAGTACACGGCCCGCAACCTGCCGCTCGTGACGCGCGAGCTGCGACTCGCCGAGGCCCAGGAGGCGCGGGGTTACCGACCCGAGCAGGGTCTCGACCCCGAGTTCCAGGGTCTCGACCTCGACCCGGAGCCCGAACCGGGTCAGCCGTTCCTCTTCACGCTCGCCGGTCTCGCGGGGATGCCCGCGGACGACGGCCTCGTCCCGCCCGATCCGACCGTCGCGGGTGGCGAGTCCGTGGGGCCGACATCCCAGCCCGACGTCGGTGCCGCCTCCTTCGACGTCGACGACCTCGACGGCTGGTTGTTGCCGCCCGACTCGGCGACGCCGAACGACGCGCTCCCGCCGGTCGGGCCCGGCCCGGGGGGGGGGGGGGGGCATCACCCCGACCCCGCGCGGCGCGCCGAGCCGGAGCCGGTGGACTCGGAGGGGGCCGGGGCGGGGGGGCGACAGGAGATCATCCGGGCCGGCGCCCACGCCGAGTCGGGCGGCACGAGCCTGTGCCTGGCCCTCGTGCAGCACCGCCCTCGCATCGCCGAGGCGATCGACCGCCTCGTGGCCCCGCAGGTCGACGAACTGCTGGCAGAGTTGTCGCGCGCACCCGCGCAGCCGCGGTCCCGGTGAGACGGCACCGCCCGACCTGCTGCGGGTGCCGACACCACGAGAGGACCCCGAGATGACCCGCCCCACCCCGACCTCGACCACGACGACCCCGCGACGGGCCGCCGACCCGGCCTGGTGGCCCGTCGTCGTCGATCTCGTCGCCGTCCTGGCCTTCGTCGTGATCGGGCGCCGCAGTCACGCCGAAGGGCTCGACCTGCCCGGGCTGCTCGGCACCCTGTGGCCGTTCGTCGTCGGCGCGGTCGTCGGTTGGGTGAGCGTGGCGGGGGTCCGCTGGCCGCTGTCGGCCCTCCGCTCGGGCGCGGTCGTCTGGGTCTCGACCGCCGTGATCGGGGTGCTGCTGCGGGTGGTCGCCGGGCAGGGCGTACAGCTCAGCTTCGTGATCGTCACGATCGTGGTGCTCGGTGTGTTCCTCGTGGGCTGGCGGGCCGTGGTCGCTCTCGTGCGACGGGTGCGCGGCAGCCGGAGCTGAGGTCGCGGCGGCAGCCGACCCGGGTCAGCTCCGGCGCTTGACGCTGTTGTCGAGGCTGGGCTCGTCGGTGAGCACGAGGCCGGACGAGCTGTTCGACGAGGCCGTCAACTCGGTGAGCCAGTCGCGGTTGATCGACGGCACGCGACCGCCGGAGTACTTGAAGTAGAGGGGGATGCCGGCGTCCAGCCAGATGCTGCTGCGGCCGTCGCCGACCTTCTGCGTGTCACGCCACGAGAAGAAGAACGACTCGCGTCGGCGCAGCTTGGTCGCGATGACGATCTGGAGGTGTTCGAGCACGCGGTCCTCGAACTCGACCTCGATGCCCGAGGTGCCGTAGATGAGCGATCCCATGGGGGTCCTGTTTCGTGAGTGTGGCCGGCGTCGGCAACGAGTCCGACACAGGTCAATGTACCTTGCGATCAGGTGTCCACCGACAGCCGACCTCGTGAGGGCGTTGTGGGCGGACGTGCAGGCTGCCCCGCCATACTCGGGGCTGCCGATCCGTCGCGCCCCCGAGCGCCCGACCGACCACCTGGGACCCATGACCTCGACCGCCTCCGTCCTCCGCGCCTCCTCGTCCTCGAGCCAGGACGTCGTCGCCGACCTCGACGGCCTCGTCGGGTTCGCCGCCCGCGTCACCGGCCCCCTCGGCGAAGGGGGCGCCCCCCTGCTGTCTTTCGGCGAGGGGGTGTCCCCGCCGATCCCGAGCGAGATCATCCTGCCGCTGGCCGGCTTCCTCGCCGGCGCCGGGTCGATGAACATCGTGCTGTTGATCGCGTTGAGCACCCTCGGCGCCTACCTGGGCGCCCTGGTGCTCTACGGACTCGGGGCCGGGCTCGGCCTCGACCGCAGCA
>NZ_LHOZ01000102.1:0-3121 GCF_001297205.1 Frigoribacterium sp. RIT-PI-h
CCCTCGACGTCGCGCTCCGCGTGCGGCACCATGCTGGCCGACCCGATCAGCGTCGGCGGGTTCCAGTACAACTCGCAGTTCGCCCAGGCCGCGCAGCAGTCCGACCTCCTGATCCTGCCCCCGCTCGAGATCCGCCTCGGCGAGCGCGCCCCACCCGGCCCGGTCGCGCTCCCCGATCCCCACCCGAGCGAGAGAGCACACCATGTCCCTGCCCACGAAGGCCGCCTCCGGCGGTGAGCTGAGCAACCAGCAGCAGCTCGAGCAGTACGGCTACAAGCAAGAACTCAAGCGGTCGGTCTCGACCGTCGACCTGTTGATCTACGGCCTGATCTTCATGGTGCCGATCGCGCCCTGGGCCATCTTCGGCACCGTCTACAACGCCTCGTCGGGCATGGTGCCGCTGGTCTACCTGGTCGGCCTCGTCGCCATGATCTTCACCGCCCTCGCCTACGCGCAGATGGCGAAGTCGATCCCGCTGGCCGGGTCGGTCTTCTCGTACGTCGGGCGGGGCATCCACCCCGTGGCCGGGTTCTTCGCCGGATGGGCCATCCTGCTCGACTACCTGCTCGTGCCGACGCTGCTCTACGTCTTCGCGGCCGAGTCGATGATCGGCATCTTCCCGGGCACCGCCCGCTGGATGTGGGCGCTGATCTTCGTCGCGATCAACACCGCGGTGAACCTGCTCGGCATCAGCTCGATCAAGCTGATGAACCGGGTGTTCCTCGCGATCGAGGTCGTCTTCATCGTGATCTTCGTCATCATCGCCGTGACCGCGCTCAACGGCGGCACGATCCCCGGCGCCGAGTTCACCACCGACCCGATCTGGGACTCGAGCAAGGTCACCGCACCCCTGATCGCCTCGGCGCTGTCGATCGCCGTGCTCAGCTTCCTCGGCTTCGACGGCATCTCGACGCTGTCCGAAGAGAGCACCGGCAAGCGTGGCGGAGCGGGCAAGGCGATGATCATCGCCCTGTTCATCGTGGCGTTCTGCTTCATCCTGCAGACCTGGCTGGCCAGCGCGCTCGCCGGCGGCCGCGACTCGTTCCCCGAGGGCGAGGCCGGCAACGCCTTCTTCGACCTCGTGCGCGAGGCCTCGAACAGCGGGTGGGCGACGGCGTTCTTCGTCGTCAACGTGCTCGCCGTCGGCATCGCCAACGCGATGGCCGCCCAGGCCGCGACCTCGCGCCTGCTGTTCTCGATGAGCCGCGACAAGCAGCTGCCGGCCTTCCTCTCGAAGATCAACACGCGTCAGGTGCCGCAGGCCGCGATCCTCGTCGTGTCGGCGCTCTCGGCCGTGCTCGTGCTGTTCTTCGTCGGACAGATCGACGTGATCGCCTCGCTGGTCAACTTCGGGGCCCTCTTCGGCTTCATGCTGCTGCACGTGTCGGTCGTCGTGCACTACGTCGTGAAGAAGAAGTCGCGCAACTGGCTGCTGCACCTCGTCGTGCCCGTGGTCGGGTTCCTGATCATCGGCTACGTGCTGGTCAACGCCGCGCCCGAGGCCAAGATCGGCGGCGTGATCTGGCTGGCGCTCGGTGCGGGCGTGTTCCTCTACTACCGCAGCCGAGGAGGCGCGGCGCCGACCCTCGGGCAGGGCGCGGACGATCCTGCGGTCACGTCGGTGCCCGCCGCCGACTCCGAACGGCGCGACGCATGAGCTCCGGGGACGCTGCCGGCGCCGACGGGACCGGCCCGGGGGCCGGCGCCTCAGCCGGGGAGCCGACCCGCGCCTCCTCGGGGCCACGGCACGACGGGATCGACCACTTCCTCGGCAAGGAGCACGGTCGCCCCGGCTTCACCGCCACGGCCCCGCCGGCCCTGCGCATCGAACCCGGCACGGGCGAACGCATCGGGTTCGAGACGAGCGACGCCGTCTACGCCGAGCTGCACCGGCACCACGACCTGGCGAAGCTGTCCGTGCCGATCAACCCCGTCACCGGGCCGGTGTACGTCGAGGGCGCGAAGCCGGGCGACGCGCTCGCCGTCACGGGGCACGAGGTCCGACTGATCGAGCACGGCTGGTCGGTCAGCCTGCCCGGGTCCGGAGCTCTTCAGCACGTCATGGGCGACGAGATGTTCACCCGCCGCGTGCCGATCGACTCCGACGGGGTGCACGTCACCGACCGGCACGTGTTCGAGGCCCGGCCGATGATCGGCTGCATGGGCACGGCGCCCGCCCAGGGCGAGAACTCGACGATCATGCCCGCGTACGCCCAGGGCGGCAACATGGACGTCACCGAGAACACGGTCGGCTCGACGGTCTACCTGCCGGTCATGGTCGAGGGCGCGTACCTGTCGATCGGCGACGTGCACGCGATCATGGCCGAGGGCGAGTCGTCGTTCGTGGCCATCGAGGCCGAGGGCACGGCGGTCGTCTCGATCGACCTGGTGCCGGGCCTCGGCTTGCGGGCTCCGCGCATCGAGACCGCCGACGACTGGATCTTCGTCGGCCTCGGCGACCCGGTGCAGGAGAGCATCCGCCGCGGCTACGAGGACGCCTTCTCGTTCCTCGTGGACGACCACGGCTGGTCCCGAGGCGACGCCTACGCCGTGCTCAGCGCCGTGGGGCACTCGCGGCTCGGTGGCCCGACGGGCTCGGTCGCCCCCGACCCGCTGCACCCGTTCGACGCCGTCGGCGCGGTCACGCTGCACCGCGTGCCCAAGAGCGTGCTCTAGCGCGCGAGACCCCAGGAAGTCACCGAGACCCCCGTGCGCGCACGGGGGTCTCGGCCGTTTCGTGGGGTCTGACCCGTCGTCGGTTCAGTCGTTCAGGTGCGCCAGGGCGTAGTCGGCCTCCTCAGCCGTGAACTGCTCGCCGTACTCGCTCACGAGTTGGTCGCGCAGCACGTCGCCGGTCATGCCGTCCCGCGCGTAGGCCTTGGCCTTGCGGACGGCGTTGGCCTGCCAGTCGGCGTCGACGGTGTCGACGGCGTACTGGGCCGCTTCGGCGGACGCACCGCCGGCGACGAGCTTCGAGAAGGTCTCGGCCTTGCTGCTTCCCAGGCTGATCGCGATGGTCTCGGCGTCGTCGAGGGCGTCGGAGTAGTCGGCGGGCACGTCGGCGGCTGCGGACGTCGGCGTGGCCGACGCAGTGGGGGCGGGTGTCGACGACGTGCGGACG
>NZ_LHOZ01000020.1:0-2996 GCF_001297205.1 Frigoribacterium sp. RIT-PI-h
GTGGTTCGTCAGGGCGCGGGCGGCAGGGCGGGCGGCAGGGCGAGGGCGCCGGGCGGGCGGCCGGGCGGGCGCGGTCGCGGGGCGGCTAGCTGACGTGCACGTCGGGGCGGCGGCTGCGCGAGGGCTCGGCCCTCCGCAGCACCTCGCGGGTCACCGGCGCGACCTCGCCCACCCCGGTCAGGAAGAACCGTCCCATGTTCGACAGCGGGTTGCCCTCGGTCCACTCGAAGTAGATGTCGGGCACGACGCCGGTCTCGTCGCGGATCGCCAGCAGCACGCTGGCCACGGCGTTCGGCACGGCGCCGCTCGTCGTGCGCAGCACCCGGTAGCCGTGCAGGGCGTGCCCGGTGACGACGAGGTCCTCCTCGAAGTTCGACGAGTCGCCCTTGTGCACCTCGAGGAAGATGACCGGCGAGCGCTGCGGGATGCCGCTGTACTTGCGCTCGGCCGACAGCTTCTTCTTGTAGATCTCGGCGACCTCGCGCCCCGGCTCGTGGGCGATGACGCGGATCGTGCCGTACTCGTCCGCGTCCTCGCGCACGTACGAGAGGGCTGTGTCGTCGAGGGTGACCGACGTCGCGCGCAGCTGGAACGACCGCTGCACGCGCGAGACGAGCGACACCGCGATGATCCCGATGATGAAGATCGCGGCGATGCGCACGCCGTCGGGGCGCTCGACGACGTTGGTGACGGTCGTGTAGACGAACACGAGAGCGACGATCCCGAAGCCGATCGTGCGCTTGCGCTGGCGCGCCCGTCGCGCCGACAGCGTCACGGCCACGGAGGCGCTGGTGATCAACACGAGCACTCCCGTCGCGTAGGCACCGCCCTGGGCGTCGACGTCCGCCTCGAACACGATGGTGATGACGAACGCGATCACCGTGAAGACCAGGACGAGGGGTCGGACGGCTCGGGCCCACTGCGGCGCCATGCCGTAGCGCGGCAGGTAGCGCGGCACGAGGTTGAGCAGCCCGGCCATGGCCGACGCCCCGGCGAACCACAGGATGCAGATGGTGCTGACGTCGTACAGCGTGCCGAAGCCGTCGCCGAGGTACTGGTGCGCCAGGAACGCCAGGGCGCGACCGTTGGCCGACCCGCCGGCCTGGAACTCGGCCTGAGGGATCAGCAGGGTCGTGACGAAGCTCGACAGGATGAGGAACGAGCTCATGATGATGGCGGCCGTGGCGAGCAGGCGCCGGGCCCCACGGATGCGTCCGACCGGTTGGGCCGGAGTGTCGGTCGGGTCGCCCGTGATCTGCGGCATGACCGCCACCCCGGTCTCGAAGCCCGACAGGCCGAGGGCCAGCTTCGGGAAGACGATCAGGGCGATGCCGACCATGACGAAGGGGTTGCCGTGCTGCACCGTCAGGGCGTCCCACCAGTTGCCGATGACGACCGGGTTCTCACCGATGTGGAAGAGCGAGACGGCGATGACGACGAGGTTGAGCGTCAGGAAGATCGCGACGAGCACGACCGCGATGCCGATCGCCTCGCGGAACCCGCGCAGGAAGACGGCGGCGAGCAACGCGACGAGCACGAGCGTCAGCGGCACCTCGGCCCCGTGGAACCAGGACGGCGCGAACGGGTTCTCGACCGCATGTGCCGTGGCGTCGGCCGCCGACAGGGTGATGGTGATCATGAAGTCGGTGGCGGCGAATCCGAGCAGCACGAGGACGAACAGTTTGCCGCCCCACCAGGGCAGCAGCCGCTCGAGCATCGCGATCGACCCCTCACCACGGGGGCTCTCGCGGGCGACCCGGCGGTAGACCGGCAGGGCGCCGAAGAGGGTCAGCAACACGAGCACGATGGTCGCGAGCGGCGAGAGCAGACCGGCCGCGACGGCCGCGATCGCCGGCTGGTATCCGAGGGTCGAGAAGTAGTCGACGCCGGTCAGGCACATCACCCGCCACCACGAGTGGGTCTTCTCGGGGGTCTCGGCGTGCGGCCCCTGGTGCGTGCCCGCGGTCTCGGTGAGGCCGTGGAGCAGCCAGCTGCGCATCCGTCGCTCGGTCGCGTGGGGGGTCGATGGTTCGACCCTGGCGGGTGACTCGGGTTGCGCGGTCACGGGTTCCTCTCGGACGTGCGGGGCGCACCGGCCGGGAGGCAGGCACGCGCCCTGCCACGCTAGGCCTCCCGCGCCTCCTGATGGGGTCGTCCGGCGTTAGGAAACCGTGAGGATCTCGGCGGCGACCGCGGTCACGACCCCTGGACGGCCTGCGCGTCGGCGTCGGGCACGAAGCGGTAGCCCATGCCGAGCACCGTGACGAGGTGCCGGGGGGCGGCCGGCACGGGCTCGAGCTTCTTGCGGAGTTGGGCGAAGTAGAGCCTCAGGTAGCCGGTGTCCTTCGCGTGGAAGGGACCCCAGACCTCGGTCAGGATGGTCTCGCGCGTGATCAGCTTGTCGGGGCTGTGCAGCAGCAGCTCGAGGATCTTCCACTCGGTCGGCGTCAGTCGCACCGACTCGCCGCCGGTGCCCCCGCCCCCGGCCGCCCCCGCAGCGCCGGCGGCGCCCGCCCGACGCACCACGGTCTTCGCCGAGAGGTCGACCTGCACGTCGCCGAAGGCCACCACGGGTTGCTCGTCGTCGGTGCCCGACGGGAGTCGGCGGGTCTGCGCCCGGATGCGCGCGAGCAGTTCGTCCATCGAGAAGGGCTTCGTGACGTAGTCGTCGGCGCCTGCGTCCAGGGCCTCGACCTTGTCGGCGGCGTCGGTGCGGCCCGACACGACGAGGATCGGCACGGTCGACCAGCCGCGCAGGCCGGCGATCACCTCGACCCCGTCGAGGTGCGGCATGCCGAGGTCGAGCATGACGAGGTCGGGGTGCTGCGTCGCCGCCAGGTCGAGTGCCTCGCGCCCGTCGCCGGCCGTGACCACGTCGTAGCCGCGCGCCCCGAGGGTCACCTTGAGCGCCCGCAGGATCTGCGGGTCGTCGTCGGCGATCAAGATCTTCACGGCGCTCACGTGGCCGACCGTACCCGGTCGCCCCGGCCGCCCTG
>NZ_LHOZ01000103.1:0-2848 GCF_001297205.1 Frigoribacterium sp. RIT-PI-h
CCGGTGCGCTCGTCGCCAGCCGCCTGCGCCCGCGTCGCCGCTGAGCCCGGCCCGACCGCTCCGCGGCCGTCACGCCGCCACGCCGCCACGCCGCCCCGCCGCCACGATGTACACAGCCCGCCACGAGATCTCGTGGCGGGCTGTGTACATCGTGGCGGGGGAGGGCGTGGGGGGGGGCGTCGTGGCGGCCGGCCGGCCCTTACGGGGCGGGGGCCCCCCGCGCCCGGGGGGCGCGGGCGCCCCCTTCGGCCCCCCCCTTGTCCCGCGTCCCCGGGAAGGTGAACCGCCCGAACTTCCCGGGGGGGTCGTGCGGGCTGACCGGGCGTGCGATCGAGGAGGCGCGGATCACCTCGACCAACAGGTCGCGTCGGGCGTCGTCGAGCACGGGCGTCGACCGCTCCCGCAGCAGCACTGACGCCGTCGGCCCTCGACGACGGCCGATCTTCAGCAGCAGGCCGGCCCGGTCGCCGTCACTCAGCCCCACGAGCTCGGCCCGTTCGACCTGGTCGAACGGCACCACGCGATGGCGGATGCGCAGTCGACGACCCTCGAGGTCGATCGCGAACGGGGCGTTCAGCCACAGCACGACGTTCCACCCGACGGCGGCCGCGGTCGCCCAGAACACGAACGCGACCGGCACGGCGATCGGGCCGAACAGATCGACCATCGACTCGCCACCTCGCGAGAAGAACGCACCGGCCGTCCCGAAGATCACGATCGCGGGCAGGAACACCCGCATCGCCCGCACCAGCACGCGCTGCTTCGGCTCGTCGTCGAACACGACCCAGGTCTCGTCGGGCATGCCGTCACGGTACCGGGCGACGGCTCCGGAGGCACCGGGACGGGCCCGTCACTCCCCCTGGTGTAGACAGTCCCTCATGGACAAGGCCGTGCCCGACCCGCCCCGGAGCCGCTCGGAGCAGAAGCTGCGGGGCGGCCAGTGGTGGACGCTCGGCTGGCAGGTGCTCGTGGCCGTGATCTTGGTCGCCCAGTTGTCGTGGCGTCACGCGAACGACGGACCGGACGGCCTCTGGTACGTGATGGCGGTCTTCATCGTCGTGTACGCCATCGCCCTCGTCGGACTCGTCCTCCGCGTGTTCGCGATCACGTCCTGGCGACGACTCCCCGTGGAAGCCGGCGAGCGCCTCCTCTGGGGCACCTTCGCCGAGCGCGTCCTGCCGACCGGAGGCGCGGCCTACCCCGGTCGCTTCGCCCTGTCCACGACGCGGTTGCGCTACCTGCCGGACGCGGTCTCGCGCCTCCGTGGGGTGACGGACGAGGAGTGGCCCGCCACCGCCCTGCACGACGTCCGTGTCACACCGGTCGACGAACGCCGGCGCCGCCGCGGCGGCCGCTGGGTGATGGTCGACGCCGACGGCGGCCCCCCGATCACGCTGATGTCGAACGAGGCGCACCTCGTCGCCGACGAGCTCTTCGAGGCGCTCCGCGTCGCCTCGCCGGCCACCCGCGACTGACGTCCCCTACGGACTCGCGCCGCGAACGTCGCCGTCGCGGGCACGAGCACGCGACCCACCCGCTCAGGCGAGCCGCGCCTCCAGACCGGCCCGCACATCGGGCCACTCGCCACGCACGATCGAGAAGTAGGCCGTGTCGCCCACGGTGCCGTCGGCGGCGACCCGGTGCGACCGGAGCACCCCCTCGGGCACGGCGCCCAACCGGCGGATCGCCGCCGCACTCCGCAGGTTGCGGGCATCGCAGCGCAGTGCGACCCGGTTCAGCCCGAGGGTGTCGAACGCGTGCCCGAGCAGCAGCAGCTTCGTCGCAGGGTTCGTCCGTCCGCCCCAGAACGCGCGGGCGTACCAGGTGCTGCCGATCTCGACCCGCCCCTGCGCCGGCACGAGGTCGTAGAGCGTCGTCGTGCCCCGCACCTCGCCGTCGTCCGCGCCGCGCACCGTGAACGCGAGGGTCGTCGGGTTCGCGAGCTGCGCCTCCACGTGCTCGGCGTACGCCTCGACGCTCGCCGGTCGCGGCGTCACCATGCCCGCCCACAGCGCGTCGTCGGTCAGCGGCCAGAGAGCGGCCGCGTCGGCCACCTCGAGCGGGTCGAGCCGCACGCCGCCACCGGCCAGCCGCACGTCGTGGATCATCGGACTCCGCCCCGCGCACTCATGCGCACGATCCTAGGGAACGGCGACGAGGAGGCGCGGTGCCGGTCCTCGACGGCCGGTCGCGTCGCCTCGTGCGGATCGGCTACGGTGATCGCTCGACAGCCCACGAACTGGGGGCCGCGGCACGACCCCACCGTGCCGCACCATCGTCTGACGCGTCCGACCCGACGGGCCCGCCCGAGGAGACATCCATGAGCACTCACGACACCCCGACGCGCCTGCGCGAGGACGACGTCGACGGCGTCGTCTGGGACACCGCCCAGGAGGCGCGACTCGCGTCCGCCCCCGCCCGCACCTCGACCGCGGCCGCGACCCTGCCCGCCCAGGGCTCCGCCGCCGTCTGACCCGGCGCCCCGCGCCCGCGTCCGCCCCTGCCCGAACGCAGAACACCGTCGAGTGGACAGGGCACCGTGGCAGAACGCGGTGTCCCGTCCACTCGACGGTGTCCTGATCCGATCGACTACCGCCGGTCGGCGTCGTCCCGCTCGTCCCGCTCGTCGGCCCCGTCGAGCGGCGCGACCGGAGCCCCGGTCGCGACCGCGCCGGCGGTCGCGGCCTCCGACGCCGTCCCGGCACCGCGCCTCGCGGCACGCCCCGCGCCGCGACCCCGCGCGGCTCGCTCGGCCGCCCCGAGCTGCCCGGCCTCGTCGCCCGACAGCGCCTCGCCGCGCGACACCATGCCCGCCACGTCGGAGAGCTTGATCTGCGGCAGGAAGAGG
>NZ_LHOZ01000100.1:0-2797 GCF_001297205.1 Frigoribacterium sp. RIT-PI-h
CCCCGAGCCCACCGCAGAAGGCGCGGTGCCCGTCACCCCCGCCCCTCACGGCCCCGAGACGGTGCTGCGCCTCGAGGGCGTGCGCAAGTCGTTCGGCGACACGGTCGTGCTCGACGGCATCGACCTCGACGTCGCACGCGACGAGGTCGTGGCGCTGATCGGGGCCAGCGGCTCGGGCAAGTCGACCCTGCTGCGCACCGTCAATCTGCTCGAACAGATCGACGACGGCCGCATCGTGCTCGGCGACGACGACATCACCGACCCCCGGGTGCGCGTCGACGCCGTCCGTGCCCGGATCGGCGTCGTCTTCCAACACTTCAACCTGTTCCCGCACCTGACCGTGCTCGACAACGTCGCGCTCGCCAGTCGCCACGTGCTGCGCCAGCCCAAGGCCGCCGCGAACGAGCGCGCCCTCGAGGTGCTCACGCGCGTGGGCCTCGGCGACAAGGCCGGCGCCTACCCCGATCGCCTCTCGGGCGGGCAGCAGCAGCGGGTCGCCATCGCCCGCGCCCTGGCCCCGCGTCCCGCCGTGCTGCTGCTCGACGAGATCACGAGTGCGCTCGACCCCGAGCTGGTGGGCGAGGTGCTCGACCTCGTGCGCACGCTCAAAGAGGTCGGCACGACGATCCTCATGGCGACGCACGAGATGGCCTTCGCCCGCGACGTCGCCGACCGGGTCGTCTTCCTCGACCGGGGCCGCATCGCCGAGCAGGGCCCACCCGCGCAGCTCTTCACGGCGCCGCGTGAGGCCCGCACCCGCGAGTTCCTCACCCGGTTCACCGCCTGACCCGAGCCGGGACGAGCCGTGACGACCCGAGCCGGGCCGCGGTCTCGCCACCCGCACCCTGGAGCGTTCCTCAGTCGCGCGCGCCCACCGTCTTCACCCGCGCCTCCCAGGTCTTTGCGAAAGAACCACGCCAGCATCGGACCCAGCCCCGTGGACTCGCCGCGCGTCACGCCGACCCCTCCGAAGGACGAAGAAACCATGAAGAAGAAGACCAAGATCGGGCTGGGCATCGCCGCAGCCGTCGTCGTCGTCCTGGGGGCCACCGCGGCCTTCGCCGGGCCGGCCCTCTACCGAGACGTGGTCGTCGGTGAACCCGATGCCGCGCCCACCGCCTCGCTCACCCCCGGCTCGAGCACGCTCGACCCCAGCCAGCTCACGGGCGACTGGAGCATCGGCGACGGCAGCACGGCCGGCTACCGCGTCGACGAGGTGCTGAACGGCACCGACGTCACCGTCGTCGGCAAGACCGACCAGGTCTCCGGAAGCATCACCGTCGACGGCACGACCATCTCGGCCGCGACCATCGACGTCGACGTCGCCTCGATCGCGACCGACAGCAGCAACCGCGACGACTATTTCAAGGGCACCGCCATGCAGGTGAACCAGTACCCGACGGCCACCTTCACGCTGACCCAGCCGATCGAGGCGGCCGTCCCGTCCGACGGTGAAGTGGCCGAGGTCGAGGCGACCGGCGAGCTGACCATGCACGGCGTCACCAAGACCGTCACCGTGCCTCTGCAGGCGGCGCTCTCGGGCGACGGTGTGCAGGTGAGCGGGTCGATCCCCGTGACCTTCTCGGACTACGGCGTCGACGCGCCGAGCCTCGGCTTCGTCAAGGTCGAGGACCAGGGCACGGTCGAGTTCCTCGTGGCGGCGACTCCCGCCTCCTGACCCCCGGGCGCTCGCCCGTCAAGCGCCGCAGCACGACCTGAGCGTCGCACCACCGACACCGGTGGTGCGACGCTCAGTTCGTGGTCGCGTGCGCCACGGCCGGGCTCAGCGCGGCCTGGCTCAGCGCGGCCGGGCTCAGCCCCGACGCAGCAGCTCCGCGATCGTGGCGGGCAGGGCGTCGACCAGGCCGAGCACGGTCAACGGTCCCCCGGCGCTCGCCCGGGACGCCGCGAGGCCGTGGACGACCGCAGCCGTCGCGGCCAACCGGGCCAGCGCCTCCTCGTCCGCGGCGATCTCGTCGGCGTGCGTCGCGACCAGGGCCCCGAGGACTCCCCCGAGCGCGTCACCCGCACCGGCGGTCGCGAGCCACGTCGGAGCGCTGGCCGCGACGAGGCGCGTGCCGCCGGGCGACGCGACGTACGCGCGGGGCCCCTTGACGAGCACCGTGCAGCCCCACTCCCCCGCGGCGCGTTCGGCGGCGCCGGCCGGGTCGGCGGCGACGTCGTCCACCTCGCGGCCCGAGGCCTTCGCCAGCTCACGGAAGTGCGGCGTCAGCACGACCGGACCGGTCGCCTGTTCGCGCAGCGAGAGCGCCCCGGCGTCGAGGACGAGCGGCACCCCCGAGGAGGCGCCGGTCGCGAAGCCGTCGCGGGTCTCGTCGTCGAGGTGGTCCGGGTCGACCCCGGAGCCGAGCAACCACGCCTGCACGCGACCCGGGCTCGTGACGGCCTCGGGCCGACGGTGCAGCACGAAGTCGGACGCGCGGGCGGGGCCGAGGTAGCGCAGCATGCCGACGCCGGTGTGCAGCGCGGCCTCGACGCCGAGCACGGCGGCGCCCGGGTACGAGCTCGAGCCGGTCACGACGCCGAGCACGCCGCGGCTGTACTTGTCGTCGTCGACCGCGGGGATGGCGATTCGGTCGGCGGCGTCGGCGGGGGTCCAGTCGGTGTATCGGGTGTCGGAGGTCACGCCCCGACGGTAGTCGGCCCCGGCCCGCCCGTGCACCTCGAACGCGCCGCCGGCGGCGGCGCCCGCCGCGGCGGTCCCATCGTGCAGGGCCACGTCGACGGCACGGCCACGGTCGTCGAGATCGAGCAGGGCGACGCCTGGCGTCGGGTC
>NZ_LHOZ01000134.1:0-2703 GCF_001297205.1 Frigoribacterium sp. RIT-PI-h
CGGCGCGGGGGAGCTGCGGGGCAGCGCGGGAGGGATGGGCACCATGGTGACCAGATCTCGGGAGGAGGGCACGGGGGCGGCGGCAGGGCGGGGGGACCGCCGGGAGCCGGAGGGTGCGGGCGGGCGCAGTTCCCAGCCAGAGGCGGAGGGCGGGGGGGGAGGGGAGCGGAGGCGTGCAAGGAGGAAGGGGGGAGCGGGGCGGGCGGGGTGACAGGGGGGGGACGGGACGGGACAGGGGCGGAGATCAGGAGATCGACACCGCGGGGGGCATGCGCGCGAGGTCGGCGCCGATGCCGATGTCGACGAGGACGATGTGCCCGGCCCGCTCCGCGCCCGGGCTCACGAGCAGCCCGACCTTGTGGCCACCGAACGTGACGGTGACGTCCGCCGGAAGCACGAAGGGCGGATCAGGGAGCGCCCCGTCGTCCACTCCCATGCCGCTCGGAACGTCGACGGCGACCACGCGTGGAGCGAGCGCCGCAGAGGCGCCCGCCGGGGCTGCACCTCCACCCGGATGCGATGCCGCATCAGTCCCTGCGCCCGTCCCCGACGCCAGAGCCGTGCCTCCACTCCCCGTCGCACCCGCACCCGCACCCTGCGTCGCATCCGCGACCACCGGCAGCACCGCCCGCACGACGCGCAGCGCGTCTCCCCGCAGCCCCGCACCCCTCGAGCCCGTCCCCACCAGCCCGTCGAGCACCACGTCGTACCCGGGCAGAGCTACCGCCACGACGGCAGGATCGCACCACGCTTCGACGTCGTCGAGGACGGCCCCTGCCGCGAGCGCCGCGGCGAGGGCGGCCTCGTGCACCCGCGACCCCACCGGCACCACGGTCACCGTGCCGCCCTGCGGCACGAGCTCGCGAGCGAGCGACTCCCCGGCGTAGAGGGTGTCACCCCCGTTGTTGCCGCTTCCGACGAGCAGCAGGACCCGACCCGCACGACCGTCCCGAGAACGCGAGGAGGCGCGCACCATCTCGCGCACGACGCCCGTGAGTCCGTCGGCAGCCCGCCGCATCAGGGGTTCCCCCGCCTCCAGATGCGGGCGCTCCGCCTCGCGGATCTGTGCCGCCGTCCATGCCTCGACCATGCGTCCAGCCTCCTCTCCTCCCCCGCCGAGGGACCGGGCCTGCGTGGTCGTGGCCCACCTCCGACCGAGCCGAGTCCTGGTCACCCTTCGAACCCCACGCCGCCGATCTCCGTCCGCTTCGTGCCCGACGCGGGACCCGCCCGTGCGGCACCGACCGAGTCGGCAACTCCTGAGCCGAGATGCAGCCGCGACCGGTCGAGCCGAACTCGGCAGGCACGGGCGGCGCCGAGGAGGAGTTGCCGACACCGAGCGAAACACGACCCACGAGACACGCCCCACGAACCACGAACCACGGACCACGGACCACGGACCACGGACCACGAGACACGAGACACGAGACACGAGACTCGGCCCACGGCCCACGAGACACGGACCACGACTCCTCGGACGAACCCCACGGCGAGCAGCATCGAGACGCCGCCCCGCGAGCAGAACGAGCAGAACGAGCGCAGCGAGCACTACGACCACAACCTGCACGGGCCGCACGGCGCTGCCAGACTGTCGGGATGCGTGCGACCACCCCGAACCCCGTCGACGGCACCGAGATCGCCTACGAGGTCGACGGTGAGGGCCCGCCCTTGCTGCTCGTGCACGGCTCGGGCCTCTCGCGCGGCACCTGGCGGGGCCTCGGCTACCTGCGCGACCTGCAGCGCGATTTCACGGTGGTCGCCCTCGACATGCGCGGCCACGGCAAGAGCGGCAAGCCGCACGACCCCGGGTCGTACGCGATGGACCTGCACCGAGGTGACGTCGGCGCCGTGTTGGACGCGACCGGCCTCGAGCCCGCGCACTACGTCGGGTACTCGTTCGGCGCCCGCATCGGGCTGTCGATCGCGGCGCACGAGCCCGAGCGCCTCCGCACGCTGACCACGATCGGCGGCAGCTGGGCCCCGATGAACGGCAACATAGGCGCGACCTTCACGCCCGACTGGCACGACGCCCTGACGACGGGCGGCATGGCCCGCTTCGTCGACCGCTGGGGCGAGACGATCGGCCGCCCGATCGACCCCGAGACCCGTCTGGCCTTCATGCAGGACGACCCGATCGCCCTGGCCGCGTTCTTCAGCGCGGCCGAGACGGGTGGCGGCCTCACGATCCCCCAGCTCGACTCGGTCGAGGTCCCCACGCTGCTGCTGGCCGGCACGCGCGACGTCGACCGCCACCGCGAGTCGCAAGAGGCCGCCCGCCGCATGCCCGCCGCCGTCTTCTACTCGCTCGTCGGCCAGGACCACGCCCCGTCGCTCCTGCCCGTCGACCAGGTGACCGACCTGCTGCGCACCTTCCTCGAGGCCGTCGACGCCGGCCGCCCGGCCTGCCGGGTCGTCGACCAGGAGGCGCGGCGCCAGAGCGCAGGACGCCCCGGGAGGCGCGGCGCCAGAACGCAGGACGCCCGAGGAGGCGCGGCACGAGAACGCAGGACGCCCCGGGAACGGCCCCCGGCGCGCGCCCGCGCGCGGCGGCTGCGAGAATGGACGCACCATGGGCATCAGTCGGCGAGCGTTCTTGACGGGGTCGGTCTCGGGGGCCGCCATCCTCGTGCTGTCCGCCTGCACGACCGGGTCCCCCGCGCCGACGGCCAGGGTGTCGCTCGAGATGCGCTGACCCGCGCCTCC
>NZ_LHOZ01000104.1:0-2561 GCF_001297205.1 Frigoribacterium sp. RIT-PI-h
ACGAAGGAGTCGACCCATGAGCACCACCCGCATCCCCCTCCCCTCTGTCTCGCGCACGGCGGTGGCCGCCCCGCGCAGCGCCCGGGTCAGCCGGGTCCCCGCCGAGCCGGCGCCGCGGCCTTCGGCCGCGTCACCCGCCCCCCGCGGGCGCAAGGTCGCAGCTCTCCCGGCCGGCGGCATGATCTTGCTGCTGGTCGTGGGGTTGTTGCCCGCGGTCGCGACACTCGTGGGCGGTTGACCCGCGCCTCCTGACGGGCGGCCGATCGGTCGTTCCCTCGGCCCGTGACACACGACGACGGCCCCTCGCGATCGAGGGGCCGTCGTCGTGTGGAGCACGTCGTGCGGACTCAGAGGACGCAGAACTCGTTGCCCTCGGGGTCGGCGAGGACCACCCACGACACGTCGGAGTCGTCTTGCCCGACCTGTGCGCGGACGGCCCCGAGCGACTCGAGTCGCGCGACCTCGGCGGCCTGCGTCGCCTCGCGGCCCTGACCGTCGACCGGGGTCGGACGGAAGTCGAGGTGCAGGCGGTTCTTGACCGTCTTGGCCTCGGGGACGCTCACGAAGAGCAGACCGGGCAGCGTGTCGGGCGTCGGACGGATCTCGGGTTCGTCGTCGTCGGACGAGACGACCACCCAGCCGAGGGCATCCGCCCACCAGTGTGCGAGCCGTGTCGGGTCGCTGGCGTCGACGACGACCTGCTCCCACACGAGGGACGAGGGCGAAGAGGTCATCAGCCGACCGGCGTCAGGCGCTCTTGTTCTGGTCGTGCCCGGTGTCGTATTCGTCGTCGAAGTCGTCGGCCCATTTGTCGACGTATTCGTCGCCGGAGTCGTTCTTCGTCGCCAACTCTTTTTCGAGTGCACCGTAGTTGGTGTCAGGGCTGAAGTACTTCAGCTCTCTGGCGACCTTGGTGTGCTTGGCTTTTTGACGGCCGCGCCCCATGCGTGACCCCCTCTGAACTCGGCCCGGAAACGGTGTCGGACGACCCGGGAACTGCCGACAGGATGCTGGTGAAAAACTCGACCGATCTTATCATGTACCCCTAGCCCCGGCTGCCGCCCCGGACGGGCATGATGGTCGGGATGACTCCTGGGGGCGAAGGCGAGCGGACGCGGGTCCTCGTGATCGGTGCGGGCCAGGCCGGGTTGTCGGTCTCGTGGTACCTGCGACGGCTCGGGCTCGAGGTGGGACGCGACCTCGTCGTGCTCGACCGGGGGCCGGGCACCGGAGGCGCGTGGCAGCACCGCTGGGAGAGCCTGCGGCTGGGTGCCGCGCACCGCGTGCACGACCTGCCGGGCATGGCCGGGCTCGGTCTCGGCTTCGACTCGGCGGACCGGTCGGCCCCGGCGCGCGACGTCGTCGCCGAGCAGT
Source organism: Frigoribacterium sp. RIT-PI-h (assembly GCF_001297205.1). NCBI lineage: Bacteria > Bacillati > Actinomycetota > Actinomycetes > Micrococcales > Microbacteriaceae > Frigoribacterium > Frigoribacterium sp. RIT-PI-h. The sequence goes on from NZ_LHOZ01000104.1 coordinate 1,375, forward strand.
ACGCCCGGTACGAGGCCGCGCTCGGGCTCGACGTGCGGCGCCCCGTCGAGGTGACCGGGGTGACCGGGCTGGGGGACGGGTTCTCGGTGCGGTGGGCGGGGCGCGCCTCCTCGGGTGTCGGCTCGGGGGCAGCCTCGGCGACGGGGTCGGAGGCCGGCTCGGGGCCGGCTCGTGGATCGCTGCAGGCCGAGGTCGTCGTGAACGCGACCGGCACCTGGGGTGCTCCGTTCGTGCCGTGGTACCCGGGGCGCGACACTTTCCGCGGGCGTCAGCTGCACACGTCGGACTACCGGGCGGCGTCCGAACTCGAGGGGCTCGACGTCGTCGTGGTCGGCGGGGGCACGAGCGCGATCGGCTTCGTGCTCGAACTCGACGGCATCGCGGCCTCGACGACGTGGGTCACGCGCCGGCCGGTCGACTGGCTCGACCAGGGTGAGCTCGACGTCGAGTCGGCGGTCGCCGCGGTCGCCGCCCAGGACCGTGCGGCGCGGACGGGACAGGCGCTGCCGAGCATCGTCAGCGGGACGGGCGTGCCCCGGACCCGGCGCTTCGTGTCGGGCATCGAGCGCGGCCTGCTGGTCGAGCGGCCGATGTTCACGGCCGTCGAGCCGGACGGGGTGCGCTGGGCGGACGGCACCTTCGCCCACGCGGACGCCATCGTCTGGGCGACCGGGTTCCGCCCCGAGCTGCGCCACCTGGCACCGCTCGGGCTGCGGTCGGCCGACGGGGGCGTGGGCGTCGAGAGCGGCGCGTCCACCCTCGACCCGCGCTTGTTCTTCGCGGGGTACGGGCCGCAGGCGTCGACCATCGGGGCCAACCGGGCGGGGCGGGCGATCGCGCGGCAGGTCGTGGCGCGGCTGTCGGAGAGCGACGCGGAGCGACGCAGCCGGAGCTGAGGAGGGGCCGTCCTCGGCGACGGCAGCCGTCGTCGGGCGGGCCGAACCCGACCAACTTCGGCTCGCCGGGCGGGCCGAACCCGACCGGGCGAGGCTCGTCGGGCGGGCCGAATCCGACCGGGCGAGGCTGGTCCGGCGGGCCGAACCCGACCGGGCGACGCTGGTCGGGCGGGCCGAACCCGACTGTTGATGCACGACACGCCGTCCATCCCGGTCGGTGAGCGGCGTGTCGTCGCCCGTCCGTCGCGAATTGCACAGGAGGAGGAGGAGCAGGGGGAATGGGGGCGGCGG
>NZ_LHOZ01000105.1:0-2381 GCF_001297205.1 Frigoribacterium sp. RIT-PI-h
GGCGGCCTCGTCCGGGGCGGCGGCGTCGGCCTCGGGGCCCGCGTCGACGAGCTCGTAGACGGGGGCCGCGCGCGGGGCGCGGGCCAGGGCGGTGCCGGCGGCGACGCCCTCACGGGTCTCGAGGTCGCGGACCGCGGAGGGGGTGGTGACGGTGGCCTCGTGGGCCGACCAGTTCGACACGAACGCGAGCCCGGGGGCGTCGGCTCGTGAACCGGTGGTGACGGTGACCGTCTCGGTCGCCGCCCACGCGCCCGCCGCCGTGGCCGGCACGAGCCAGCGGGCGATCGAGCGCGAGAGCTCGGGGTTGGGCACGGTCGCGACGTAGCTGACGCGTCCGGCTCCGGAGGCGCGGGTCGTCAGCACCGCGTCGGCCCCGATCTCGGTCGGCGCGGCCCGCAGCCCGACGGTGGCGTCCTCGACGTGCAGGACGTCGGCCCAGCGGGTGCCGGCCGAGCCGGGTTCGAGGGCGAAGGGTGCGTCGGCCGGGGCGGTGGCGGCGTCGGGGACCGGGCCCGCGCCTCCTGCGGTCGTGTCGTCGGAGCGCTCGGCGGTGCCGGCGTCCGCGACGTGGACGGCGAGGGGGGCGTCGAGGTTGGTGTACTCCTCGTACCAGACACCCGCGGGGCCCGAGAGACGGGCGGGGGCGGGGTCGCGACGGGCCCGGGCGAGCTCGTCGCCGTAGGCCGTGCGGATGCCGATCACGAGGTGGCCGCCGGCCTCGGCGTAGGCGGTGAGCGCCGCCAGGGTCGCGTCGTCGACCACGTAGAGCGCCGGCACCACGAGCACGGGGTGCGTCGCCGCCAGCTCGGCCGGGCCGGCGGCGACGAACTGCGCCACGTGCTGGATGCGCACCTGCGCGCCGGCCTCGGCGAGCCCGCGGTAGTGCGCGTCGAACAGGTGCAGGTACGACTCGGGGTCGGGACCGCCGTCGGGCAGGGCCAGCGGCGGGGAGGGGTCGGACGACCACTTGGGCTCGGGCGACCAGAGCATCAGCACGGCGGCGTCGGGTTCGAGACCGTCGACCGGGCCGCCGACGGCCTTGAGCGTGGCGCCCAGGGCCGCGACCTCGCGGGGGATGCGGCCGGGACGCTGGCTGTGCGGCAGCACGCCGCCCCAGTAGGTCTCGACGCCGAAGTGCAGCGTGTGCCAGTGCCAGTACTCGACCATGCGGGCGCCGCGGGAGACGAGCGCCAGCGCGGCCTGCTTGATCTGCCCGTCGAACGGCGGGTGGTTCTGCCAGGGGCCGCCGATCGACTGGGCGTTGGTCTCGGTGACGAGGAAGGGGGCCTGCGCCGACGAGAACGCCCGGTCGCCCCACTGCTGCAGGGCCCAGACGCCGGTGTGCCACCAGCCGGCCTCGCGGGGCACCTCGACGCCGAGCGTCAGGCCGTCCTGCATCTTGTAATAGGGGTTGCCGGCCGTGACGTCGAGGCTCTCGACGAGCCGGTCGTCGGCCACCTGCGGGCGCGAGTACGAGATGCAGGTGGTGACGAACTGGTCGTCGCGGGCGTACTCGCGGACGACGTCGGCCTGCCAGGCGATCAGCTCGTCGGCCAGCTCGCCCTGGAAACGCCGCCATTCGAGGTCGTACTGCGGCTGCACGTTGCCGTCGGGACGCCAGAGCTGTGACCACTCGGTCAGGCGGTGCGACCAGTAGACCAGGCCCCACTCCTCGTTGAGGCGCTCGACCGTGCCGTACTTGCGCTGCAGCCAGGCGACGAAGCGGTCGAAGACCTGGTCGTTGCGCGGGCGCTCGTTGCCGGGCTCGTTGTCGACCTGCCAGCCGATCACGGCGGGGTGCCCGGCGTAGCGCTCGACGACCTTGCGCACGACGCGCTCGGCGTAGAAGCGGTAGGCGGGATGGCTCTGGTCCATCTCCTGCCGGGCGCCCCAGCCGGCGCGGACGCCGGTCGTGCGCTCGGCGGCGATCTCGGGGTGGCGCACCTGCAGCCACGGCGGCACCGCGTAGGTGGGGGTGCCGAGCACGACGGCGATGCCGCGGGCGTGGGCGCCGTCGAGCACGGGCTGCAGCCAGTCGAGGTCGAACTCGCCCTCGCGCGGCTCCCACGTCGACCAGACCGACTCGCCCACCCGGATCACCGTGAAGCCGGCCTCGACCATCAGGTCGAGGTCGCGGTCGAGGGTGCCCGCCTGCTGGTACTCGGCGTAGTAGGCGGCTCCGAAGAGAACCCCGGAGTGGCGTGGTGCTGACGTCATCGTTGACCCGTTCGTGTGTGTCGGCTTCGGTGGCGACCGCCGACGTCACCCGCGAGAGCTCGGGATGTCGATGGGATGTTGTCGATAACATCGGCGTCTGCGGAGAACGTAACCCACGCCCCGCCGCCTGCGCAAGACCCCACTTCCGACCCGCTCCCTCGCCG
>NZ_LHOZ01000106.1:0-2265 GCF_001297205.1 Frigoribacterium sp. RIT-PI-h
CCCCGACCCCGGTCGCCCCGACGCGCAGCGAGCGTCTCGACGAGCTGCCGTTCACCTCGAAGCACCGCCGACTGCTCGCCGGCTCGGGCATCGGCTGGGCCCTGGACGCGCTCGACGTGGGTCTGCTCTCGTTCGTCATCGCCCAGCTGATGACCGTGTGGAGCGACCAGGCCGGCCAACTGGCCTGGGTCGCCTCGGCCGGCTTCGCGGGCATGGCGATCGGCGCGGCCGTCGGCGGCTCGTTGGCCGACCGCCTGGGCCGCAAGACCGTCTTCGCCCTGACCCTGCTGCTCTACGGTCTCGCGACCGGTCTCTCGGCCCTCTCGTGGTCGGTCGGCGTGCTGCTCGTCCTGCGCTTCGTCGTGGGTCTCGGCCTGGGCTCCGAGTTGCCCGTCGCGTCGACGCTGGTCAGCGAGTTCTCGCCCCGGCGCATCCGCGGTCGCGTCGTCGTGTTGCTCGAGGCGTTCTGGGCCGTGGGCTCGATCGGGGCGGCCCTCGTCGGGTACCTCGTGATCCCGACGAGCGACGACGGCTGGCGCTGGGCCCTGCTGATCGGTGCGGCCCCCGCGCTCTACGCCGTCTTCGTGCGGCTGAGGATGCCCGAGTCGGTGCGCTTCCTCGAGTCGAAGGGTCGTCACGACGAGGCCGAGCGCACCGTCCGCGGCTTCGAGCAGGCCGCCGGTGTCGCCGCCCCGACCGTCGTCGCCGAGGAGGCGCGGGTCGTCGAGAAGCCGGCCCGCGCCTCCGTCGGTCGGTTGTTCGGTGCCGGCATGGCGCGCCGCACGGTCGCGATCTGGGTGGTCTGGTTCATGACCAACTTCTCGTACTACGGCGCCTTCGTCTGGCTGCCGTCGCTGCTCGTGGCGGCCGGGTTCCCGCTCGTGCGCTCGTTCGAGTACGTGCTGATCATCACGCTGGCCCAGCTGCCGGGTTATGCGGCCTCGGCCTGGCTGATCGAGACGTGGGGCCGCCGGGGGACGCTCGCGACCTTCCTGCTCGGGTCGGCCGTCGCGGCCGTGTTCTTCGGTTTCGGTGCCGTCAGCGGCAGCGTGGCGCAGATCCTCGTCGCGGGCATGGCGCTGTCGTTCTTCAACCTCGGCGCGTGGGGGGCGCTCTACGCCGTGACGCCCGAGCTCTACCCGACGCCGCTGCGGGGCACGGGGGCGGGGTGGGCCGCCGGCGTCGGCCGCATCGCCTCGATCGCCGCCCCGCTGTCGGTGCCGCCGCTCATCGCCCTCGGCGGGCCGCCCACCCTCTTCGTCGTCTTCGGCGCGGTCTTCGTCGTGGGGGCCGTCGCCGCCACGATGCTGCCCGAGCTCCGCGGCACGCGGCTCGCCGAGTGAGCGCGCGTCGTCGCCCGTCGCGTCGTCGCCTCACGCCGCGTCGCCTGCCCGGCCTCGTCGTGGTGCTGGTGGCGGGGGCCGTCCTCGTGGCGTTCCCGCGCCTCCTCGGTGACGGGTCCGGGGGCGGCGACCCGGGAGGCGCGGGTGCGGTTCCCGTGCCCACGAGCGTCCCGGCCGCGGCGGCCGAGGCCGTCGTCGAACGCGTCGTCGACGGCGACACGGTGATCGTCACCGTCGCGGGGGAGCGCGAGCGCATCCGCCTGATCGGCGTCGACACCCCCGAGACCGTGAAGCCCGACGCTCCGGTCGACTGCTTCGGCCCGGAGGCCAGCGCCTTCACGACGTCCACCCTGCCCGAGGGGGCGACGGTCTGGCTCGAGGACGACGCCTCGCAGGGCGACGCCGACCGCTACGACCGGCTGCTGCGCTACGTCTGGTCGCCGGACGGCACGATGCTCAACGAGCGACTGGTCGCCGAGGGCTACGGGCGCGAGGACACCTACGACGACGCGTACCGCTACCGCGACCGGTTCGTCGCCGCCGAAGCGTCGGCCGAGGCCTCGCGGGCCGGGCTCTGGGCGGCCTGCGGCTGACGCGCTACGGATCACGGCAGATCACAGGGGCATCCACCAGAATCATGGGGCAGGAGGTTCCATGCCCACCCCGAGAGACCCGGCCCCCACGGCCCCGTCGACCCCTCCGCCGCGCCGCCGCCCCGCCGGGGCCGGCGCCCCGCGCCGCGGCGCCCGCCGCCCGGGGGCGGGGGGGGCGCGCCGGCGGCCCCGCGTGGGCGCGCGCCGGGGCGTGCGATGGAGAGGGGCGCCGCCCCGGTCGTGCGCTCCCGGGAGATCTCCCGTCTCGCCGTGCCGGCCCCGCGCGACGCCCCGACCCACCAGGCGCTGGCCCGCCACTTCGAGGAGTC
>NZ_LHOZ01000107.1:0-2162 GCF_001297205.1 Frigoribacterium sp. RIT-PI-h
GTGGCGATGCGCTCGGTGTCGACGCGCATCATGGTCAGGTAGTCGGGGGCGTCGCCGTCGGCCGCGGTCAGCGACTCGGTGAACAGCTCGACGACGTCGACGTGGACGTCCGCCTCGCTCGCCAGGGCCTGCACGAGCCGGTCGGGCGACGACGACTCGGCGAACACGGTCGGGACGCCCGTCGTCTCGACGGCGTCGACCAGGTCGGCGAGGTCGGAGGCCGACGGTGCCGCGAGCGTCGTCCCGCCGGGGATCACGGCCCCGACGACGTCGAAGTCGAAGCGGTCGGCGAGGTAGCCGAACACGTGGTGGTTCGTCACGAGCGCACGACGTTCGGCCGGGATCGCGGCGAAGGCCGTGGTCATCTCGGCGTCGAGTCGGTCGAGCTCGGCCCGGTAGTCGTCGGTGCGCGCGGTGAGGGTCGCGGTGTCGACGCCGTCGACCGCGGCGAGTGCCGGCTCGAGGGCGTCGACGACGTCGAGCATGCGTCCGGGGTCGGTCCAGAAGTGCGGGTCGGGGGTGCCGGCGGCGTCGCCCTCGCGATAGTCGAGCACGTCGAACGCGTCGGCCGCGACGAACGAGGGCACGCCGGCGTCGGCCGCCGCGTCGAGGTGCTGCTGCAGCCCCTCCTCGAGGCCGAGGCCGTTCGAGACGACGAGGTCGGCCGCCCGCATCCGCGCCGCCTGCTGCGCCGAGATCTCGAACGAGTGCGGGTCGGCGTCCGGCTTCATCAGGGTGACCACCTCGGCCTGGTCGCCGACGAGCTCGTCGACGACGTCGCCGAGGATGTTCGTCGACACGAAGACGACCGGGCGGTCGTCGCCGGCGGGCGCGCCGCCGGGCAGGGCCACCGCGGCCGCGACGGTCACGGCGGCGCGGCGGGCGGCCGCGCCGCGGGCGGGTGGGGCGGGCGGGGGCGGGCCCGGTCCGGGGGCGGGCGGTCGACGCTGCCGTCCGCCCGGGCTCCGCGACGAAGGCCGGCTCGGTGGCCGTCTCGAAGCTGCGGGCGATCCGGGCGCCGTCGGCGGCGGCGATCTCGTACAGCCGCCCTTCGACCGGAGCCGAGAGGTACGCGCGCTGCTGGTCGGCGACGAGCGTCGGCGTGCGGCCCGCGGCGAGCGAGTCCGCGACGAGCGGCGCGGTCTCGGCGACGACCTGGCCGGGGGTGCCGTCGAGGACGAGCACCCGGCCGTCCCGCGCGAGGGCCAGGAGGCGCTGGTCGGCGTCGTCCACGGCGGTCCCCGAGACCAGCGGGGCCGGGGCCGGCAGCAGCGTCCAGGCGCGGGCCCGGGTGTCGAGCAGCCAGACGCCCTCGGAGCCGGCGAGCCCGGCCACGGTGGGTCGCCCCTCCCGGTTGTCGAACGCCGTGGCCGGGGCCGCCGTGCCTCCCGACGACAGGGCCGTGCCGGCCGGGTAGGGGATGTGTTCGACGACGAGTTCGTCGTCGTCGACGGTCGCGAGCAGCGCGCCGTCGGAGCAGCCGACGACGGCCCCGACGCGGGTCGTGATCGTGCCGGAGGCGTCCGGGCAGGCCTCGCGCAGGCCCGTCTCGTCGCCGTCGGCGGTGTGCCCGACGAGCGTCGTCGCCTCGCCGCGACCCTCGGTCACCAGGGCGTACGACCCCACGGGGACGACCAGGCCCGGGCCGGGCTCACCGTCGAGGCGCAACCGTTCGCGGAGCTCGCCCCGCGACAGGGCCTCGGTGTCGAGCAGCACCGCGTCGCCCGAGCCCGCGAAGTGCACGCCGGTCGAGCCCGAGGTCGACAGGTTCGTCGTCGCGACGGTCGCCGCGCCGTCGCCCTCGACCGTGCCGAGGAGGCGCGGGTCGGCCCGGTAGTAGTGGAAGTGGTCCACGTGGTCCCACGTCCAGACCCCGCTGTCGACGATCTCGAGGCCGCGAGAGGTCTCAGCGAAGAGGTACCGCCCGTCGGTCTCCACGGCGGTCGGGGCCCCGACCGATCCGAGCTCGACGACGCTCTCGTCGAGCAGGTCGAGGTGGGCGACCGTGCCCGACCGGTCGATCGTGGTGAGGCCGAGTCGGGGCTCGGCGAGTTCTTCGGCGCCGGCGACGGCACCGTGGCCCTCGCCGGTGGTGTCGGCGGTCGCCTCCGCGCCGGTGTCGACGTCGTCCGACGGAGTCCCCGCGGCGCAGGCGGTCAGCG
>NZ_LHOZ01000059.1:0-65719 GCF_001297205.1 Frigoribacterium sp. RIT-PI-h
GTGACGCTGCGTGCCCGCTCGTACCGGCTGCCGGGCGGGGGCCGACGGGCTTGGGTGCCGAGCTCGCGGGCTGCGTGGCAGCGCCGGCCGAGGGGGCCTTGGCAGCGGGGGTCGCGGGCTTCGCGGCGCCGGCGAAGGCCTGGCGGAGCTTGCGGGCGACGGGAGGCTCGACGCTGGACGACGGTCCCTTGACGAACTCGCCCATCTCTTTGAGCTTCTCTAGTGCGGTCTTGCTGTCGATCCCCAGCTCGCTGGCGATCTCGTGTACGCGTGGTTTAGCCACAGTTCTCCTGTCTCGGGCCCTTCCCGAGACGGGAGGAGCCCTCAGTTCTGGACGGGTCTCATTTCGAGCCGCTCATTGGTGGTTGCTCATCAGTTGTCCATGTGCCGTTCAGCCTGTTCTGTCGTGGCGATGGGTCGTGACGTGGTGATCCGCGTGAGGTGGGCGCGGAGGTCGTCGACGTCGGGTTCGGAGTCGAGGCGGAGTGCACGACGGAAAGCCCTGCGCTTCACTGCCGACTCGAACGCGTCGATCGACGGCGTCAACCACGCACCCCGCCCGGGAAGGGTCGCGGTCGGATCGACCACGAGACGTCCGTTTCGGGCGACGACCCGCACGAGTACGGATCGCGGAGCGCGCGCTCGAGTACCGATGCACGTTCTAACGGGTTCCACCCTACCCCCTCGGGTCGCCGGACGGGAGACGCCGAAGGCGAACGGCGTGGTGCGCCGGTCGCCCTCGTCGTGTCGCGGCCGTGTCGGAGCGATCAGTCGTCTTCGAGGATGCTGTCCGGCTGGATGTCGATCCGCGCGCCCGTGAGCTTCGCGGCGAGGCGGGCGTTCTGCCCCTCTTTGCCGATCGCGAGCGACAGCTGGTAGTCGGGCACGAGGGCCCGGACGGCCTTGGTGGACGCGTCGATCACGAAGGCCGACGAGACCTTGGCCGGCGACAGCGCGCTGGCGACGAAGGTGGGCAGGTCGCTCGAGTAGTCGACGATGTCGATCTTCTCGTCGTTGAGTTCGGTGGTGACCGCACGGACGCGCTGCCCCATCTCGCCGATGCAGGCACCCTTGGCGTTGACGCCGGGCTCGGTCGCGCGGACGGCCATCTTGGTGCGGTGACCGGCCTCGCGGGCCAGCGAGACGATCTCGACGACACCGCTGGCGATCTCGGGCACCTCGAGGGCGAAGAGTTTGCGCACGAGCGACGGGTGGGTGCGCGAGACCGTGATCTGCGGCCCCTTCGTGCCCTTGCTGACGCCCGTGACGTACACGCGGATGCGCGAGCCGTGGGTGTACTTCTCACCCGGCACCTGCTCTTCGGGCGGCAGGATCGCCTCGACCGTGCCGAGGTCGACGTGGATCATGCGGGGGTTGGGCCCCTGCTGGATCACGCCCGCGACGATGTCGCCCTCACGGCCCTTGAACTGGCCGAGCACCTTGTCGTCGCCGATGTCGCGCAGGCGCTGGTTGATGACCTGCTTGGCGGCGAAGGCGGCGATGCGGCCGAAGTCGCTGGGGCTGTCGACGGACTCGCCGACGACCTCGCCCTCGTCGTCGCGTTCGATGGCGAAGACCGAGACGTGCCCGGTCTTGCGGTCGAGTTCGACGCGAGCAGCCGGGATGCGACTCTCGGGCTGGTTCGTGTGCTTGAGGTAGGCCGTCAGGATGGCCTGCTCGATGATGCGCACGAGTTCGTCGAAGGGGATTTCACGCTCGCGCTCCATGAGACGCAGCACGCTCAGGTCGATGTCCACTGAGGGCCTCCACTATTCAGATCTGCAGGCTGCACGCACGATGGCGCGCACAGCATGGCTCTACGGTACCCGAGAGCGCGGTGCCCGGCGGACCGTTCGCCGGGGTCGGCACCGCGCCTCCTCGGGGTCGTCCCGACCGGGACGAGGAGGCGCGGTGCCGGCGCTCAGGACGCCCGCGGAGCCGTCAGGGTCGCGACGGCCTCGGCCACGGGGACCGGGGTGCGCTCGCCCGTGCGGCGGTCCCAGAGCTCGACGACGCCCTCGCCGGCCGAGCGGCCGACGACGACGATCTGCGGCACGCCGAGAAGTTCGGCGTCGCCGAACTTGACGCCGGGCGAGACCTTGGGACGGTCGTCGGAGAGGACGGCGAGGCGGTGGGCCTCGCGCTCGGCGGTGAGCTTCTCGGCGACCTCGTAGACCACGGGGTCCTTGCCCGTGGCCACGACGTGCACGTCGAAGGGGGCGACGTTCGCGGGCCAGATCAGGCCCTTGGCGTCGTTGTTCGCCTCGGCGATCACCGCGAGGATGCGGGTGACGCCGATGCCGTACGACCCCATCGTGACCGTGACCTGCTTGCCGTTCTCGTCGAGCACCTTGAGGCCGAGCGCCTCGGCGTACTTGCGACCGAGCTGGAAGACGTGGCCGATCTCCATGCCGCGGGCGGTCTCGATCGGACCGGAGCCGTCGGGTGCGGGGTCGCCCTCGCGGACCTGTGCGGCCTCGATGGTGCCGTCCGCGGTGAAGTCGCGACCCATGACCAGGTCGGCGACGTGCACGCCCTTCTCGTTCGCCCCGGTGACCCAGGCCGAACCCTCGACCACGCGGGGGTCGACGAAGTACCGGATGCCCGAGTCGGACTCGCCGCCGAGCACCTGGGGGCCGAGGTAACCGCGGACCAGGACGGGGTTCTTCACGAAGTCGGCGTCGCCGGCGGCCTCGACCTCGGCCGGGGCGAATGCGACCTCGAGCCGCTTCATGTCGACCTCGCGGTCGCCGGGCAGGCCGACGACGACGAGCTCACGGCTTCCGTCGAGGTGACTGAGCGCGACGACGACGTTCTTCAGCGTGTCGGCGGCCGTCCAGGGGCCGGAGTCCCGAGCCTCGTCGGCGTTGAGCTGGGCCACGAGCGAGTCGATGGTCGGCGTGTCGGCGGGGGCCAGGCGGCGGGCGGGGGCGAGGCCCTCGAGCGGGGCCGTGTCGGGGGCGATCGGCGTGAAGGCCTCGACGTTCGCGGGGTAACCGCCGGCCGATCGGACGAAGGGGGCCTCGCCGATGACGGTCGGGGGCAGGAACTCCTCGCTGCGCGAGCCACCCATGGCCCCGGCGTCGGCCTTGACGATGACGTACTCGAGGCCGAGACGGGTGAAGATGCGCTCGTAGGCGTCGCGCTGCTTCTGGTAGCTCTCGTCGAGCCCGGCGTCGGACGCGTCGAACGAGTAGGCGTCTTTCATCGTGAACTCGCGGCCACGCAGCAGGCCGGCCCGGGGCCGCGCCTCGTCGCGGTACTTGTCCTGGATCTGGAACAGCGTCAGGGGCAGGTCTTTGTACGACGAGTAGAGGTCTTTCACCAACAAGGTGAAGGCCTCTTCGTGAGTGGGGGCCAGCAGGTAGTCGGCGTCCTTGCGGTCCTTCAGCCGGAACATGCCGTCGCCGTACTCGGTCCAGCGCCCGGTGGCCTCGTAGGGCTCACGGGGCAGCAGGGCGGGGAAGTGCACCTCTTGGGCACCGGCGGCCTGCATCTCGTCGCGGATGACCGCCTCGATCCTGGCCTTGACGCGCAGGCCGAGCGGCAGCCAGGCGAAGACGCCCGGCGCCTGACGCCGGATGTACCCGGCTCGGACGAGCAGCCGGTGGCTGGTCACCTCGGCGTCGGAGGGGTCTTCTCGGAGGGTGCGGACGAAGAGCTGGGAGAGACGTGTGGACACCCGTCCAGCTTAGGGCCGCCCCGGGTCACCACGGCTTGCCGTCGTAGTCGCCCGGGTTCTGCTCGTAGTAGCGGTCGCGGTCGGTGTCTTGTTGCTGCTCCTGCTGGCTCTGCTCGCCCTTCTGCTGCAGCTGGTCGAGGGGGTCGTCGGACTTGGCCTGCCCCTCGCCCTCGCCCGGCGCGTCTCCCCCGGCACCGGGATCGCTGCCGTCGTCGCCTCCGGGCTGCTGCTCGTCGCCCTGGCCCCCCTGGGCCTGCTGCCCCTTTTCGTCGAGGCGCTGCTGAGCGTCGTCGAGCGGCTCCGAGGTGTCGGGTTGCCGGGGGTCCTCCGGCGGCTGGAAGCAACCCTCGGGCGCTTCGTCGACGGTCTTCTGCCCGAGTTCGTACAACGCCTCGGCGTCGGCGTAGCGCAGTTCGAGCAGGGCGGCGTCGCCCTGCGCCTCGATCGTGAGCACCAGGTTGACCCGGATCACACACGAGATCGTCGCGTCCTCGGGGGCGAGGTCGAGCGCCGTGACGAACTCTTGCCGTGCCACGTCGAGAACGCCGATCTGCGCGTAGGCGGTGCCCCGGTCGAAGTGGTGCACCCACGGCTCGACCACGTTGGCGACGCCGAGCGGCTCCGAGAGGGAGACGCTGCGTTCGAACTGCTCATCACCGTACGACCACTGCGTCAGGGCGGCGAACGTGGGCAGGCTGAGCAGCTTGAGCGCGACGAGCAGCACCACGAGGACGACCGGGGCCGACCAGAGCAGCAGCCGACGCCGGAGGCGCTTGCGGTACTGCTCGACGGTGGGACCGGCCTCGGCCTCGTGGGCGCGGCGGATCTCGTCGACGGGCGGCGGGACGAGGGTGTCGGTCACGGGCGTGCTCCCCTCCAGGGTCGGGTGTCGTCGACGGCCGACGTCGCGGCACGGCCACGCCCACGGCCCGGCCCACGCTCGTCGCGCAGGGTCCGGGTCGGGCGGACCTCGCCCAGGGCCCTGGCCACGAGGGCGACGTCCATCAAGAGCAGGAGGAACGCCGGGATCGCGGCGATCCAGTAGAGGTCGATCAGGCTGTCGGCCCGCCCCTCGTCCGAGGTGACGGCCCCGTCCCGGGCGTCCGCGACGGCGGCATCGACGGACGTGTCGGCCGTGCGGTGCACGTACGGCACGCCGAGCTGATCGGCGATGCGCCGGAGGACGTCCTCGTCGATCGTCGAGACGGCGTCGGGATCGCCGGGCTGCGTGCGGTCCTGGATGTACTCCATGGTCGAGTACTCGTCGCCGTAGCCGTCGAAGACGCGCATCTTGCCCCCCTGCTCGGTGCCGTGGCCGAAGACGGCCCCGCCGTCGACGTCGCCCGCCGAGGCCGCGAAGCTCTCGGGCTCGGTGCCGCTGGTCTGCTCGCCGTCACCGAGGTAGTAGACGACGTTGGCCCGCTCGGGGGCGCTCTGCCGAGCCTCGGTCAACCGCTCGGCCAGCAGGTCGTTCGCCTCGCTGACGGAACTGCCGCTCGAGTAGTAGGTGACCTCTTGGTTCATGGCGTCCGCAGCGGCGACCACGGCGGAGGCGTCGTCGGTCAGCGGCGTCCGCAAGACGGCGGTGCTGTCGAAGGACAGCAGCGAGAACCGGGCGCCCGCCAGCTGCGAGGTCATCTCGGCGATGTCTGCCCGCACCCCGTCGAGACGACGCTGGCCGTCGCCCCAGTCCTCGGCCGCAATGCTCGAGGTCGTGTCGACCACGAAGAAGACGTTGAGCTGGGCGACCGACGCCTGGGCCGACCCGCCGGGGAGGCTCGGCCGCACGGCGACGACGAGGAGCAGGGCGACGATCACGAGACGCCGTACCCAGGTGAGCAGGGCCCGTCGTCGGCCCCGCTCGGCCACGACGCGCCAGCCGGTGAACCCGAGCAGGGCGACGGCGGCCACGCCGAGGAGCCACCAGGGCAGCACGGGCTGGAAGACCAGCGCGCGGGCGATCACAGCCGCACCCGCCAGAGCATCACGAGCCCGCCCATCGCGACGAGCAAGGCGGCGATCGCCAGAGCCTGCGGATGGTCGGTCACCACGAGCCGTCGGGCCCCCGTGAACAGCCCCGCCTCGCGGGCGTCGATCTCGTCGACGATCTGCGGCACGGTCGTCGAATCGTCGAGGGCGTAGTAGCCACCGTCGGTCGACTCGGCCGCGGTGCGCAGTTCGGCGGCGACCTGGTCGGCCACGGCGTCCGTTGCGTGGTCGGCGGGGTTCACGGCGTACACGCGGACGTCGCGCTCGGTCGCCAGGTCGGCTGCCTCGGTGAGCGTGAGCAGGGCCTTGCCGTTGACGTAGTTGTCGGTGGCCAGCACCACCGACTTGGGTCGCGTGCTGTCGTCGTCGCCGAAGCCGAGCACGCACGAGGCCAGGCCGTCACCGATCAACGAGGCACCGTCACCGAGGTCGGTGCCCGTCCAGTAACGGGTCCCGTTCTCGCCCATCGTGTCGAACGAGTCGCGGTACTGCTCGAGTTGCGTCCGGACGAAGTCGTAGTCGTCGGTGAGCGGGAACGCCTGCACGGCCGAGCTGTCGAAGAGGTACAGCCCGACGCGTTCGCCGTCGAGCCCCTGCGAGAGGGTCGAGAACGTGTCGACGATCTGGGAGTCGACCTCGGTCATGGAGCCCGACACGTCGAGGCAGAGCATGATGTCGCGCTTGTACGACTGGGGTTCGACGACGTCGGTGCTCGAGACGCGGGCCGCGAGCAGGACGCTGAGGCCGGTCAGCGCCACCATGGCGACGAGCACGACCGCGAGCGCGGCACGGTAGCGCCGGACGACGCGCTGGTAGGCGGGCAGCGCGGTCAGTCGCTCGCCGTGAGCGACCGGGACGCCGAGACGACGGAGGCGCGCCCTGTCTCGGCGCCTCCACCGCACGTAGAGCCACGCCGCCACCGCCACGACCGCCAGTGCGACCAGCGGCAACCACCAGAAGATCAGCCCCATGACGACACCAGGTCTCTCGCGGTGGCGACGGCACGGGTGGTGTCGCCGGGCTCTTCGAGTCGGAAGGCCGGCGGGTAGTACTGCTCGACCGCGCCGACGAGCCGGGGCAGGTTCGACTCGCGCAGGTCGGCGAGGGTCATCACGTGCGTGTCGACGCCGTTCGTCTCGTGCGCGAAGAACCGCAACAGCAGGCTGAGCCGGGAATGCACCCCGCGGTCGTTGAGCCGCCCCGAGATCGCGGCCGTCTCGACCTCGTCGATGAGGGCGAGGTACTTCGCCTTGGTGTCGGCGAGGGCAGCCGGTCGGGACGCCGCCTGGGCCGCTCGCCGCGCCGGGGGAAGTCGGCGTGCCGAGAAACGGAACACGAAGACGTACCAGGCGACCACGAGGGCCAGCCCGACCAGGCCCAGAACGAGCCAGAGCACCCAGAGCGGGTACTGGTAGGGCCCGAAGAAGTCGTCAGCGCCCGACACGGCGGTGCTTCTCGATCAGGGCGAACAGGCCCGGCACGACCTCGGCCTGGCTGCCGAGTCGCTGGCTGCTGATGCCGAGGGCCAGGAGTTCGCGCTCGGTGTCGCCCGTGCGGCGGAGGGACGACTCGTCGAACTCGCGCCGGAGCTGCGCGTTCTCGCGGAGGTAGGCCGGCAGCCCGGACATCTCTCGCACGTCGAAGACCTCGCCCGCGTGGCCCGCACGGGTCATCAGGTCGGCGTCGCCGATCGTCAGCCAGACGACCTCGTGCTGGGCGCGCAGACGGCGGAGCAAGCGGGTGATGCGCTCGTCGATCGCGACGTCGTCGGTGACCACCAGCAGCATCGAGCGGCGTCGGATGCCGCGGGCGACCCACTCGAGGACCGAGGCGAGGTCGCTGGTCGGGGCGTCGAGGTCGACCCGTCGGTCGACCTGCCGCAGGAGGGTCTCGAGGTGGGCCTCGGTCGCGCCGGCCGGGTGTGCGCGAGTACCGGACGAGTCGCCCGCCACCAGGGAAACGACATCGCCGTGCTTCGCGGCGATGTAGGCGAGGGCGCCCGCCGCCATCAGCGCGATGTCTTTCTTGGACTCGCCGCTCGTGGCCGTCGCCGCCATGTTGCGACCGGTGTCCATCACCAGGACGAGGTTCTGCCGTCGGCTGGCGATGTACCGCTTGACCAGCGGCTCGCCGTGACGGGCCGTGGCCTTCCAGTCGATGTCTTTCACCTCGTCGCCCGGGACGTAGGCCCGGAGGTCGTCGAAGTCGTGGCTGCGCCCGTGGTGCACCGAGGCGTAGCCGCCCTCGAGCAGGTCGATGGTGCGGCGATGGGCGAAGAGTCCCATCTTCGTCCGCACGCGCAACAGCAGGCTGGCCACCGGCGTCAGGGGGTCTGGACGGCGCCGAACACGGCGTCGATGATCGTCTCGGGCGCGACCTCGTCGGCGGTCGCCTCGTAGTTCAGGATCATGCGGTGTCGCAGCACGGAGTGCCGCAGGTGCTTGACGTCTTCGGGGATGACGTAGTCGCGACCGTGCAGCAGGGCCAGGGCACGGGCCGCCTGCATGAAAGCGATGCTGGCCCGGGGGCTGGCCCCGAACTCGACGTAGTCGGCGAGGGTGGCCGGGATGTACTGCTGCGGGTGCCGCGTGACGTAGATGAGCTGCACGATGTAGTTGACGATCGACGCGTCGACGTAGACGCGCTTGGCCAAGTCTTGCAGGTAGACGACGTCGGCCAGGCCGACGCCCGTGGACGGCGCGGCGGCCTCGTCGTAGACGCCGCTCTCGATGCGCCGGATGATCTCGGCCTCTTCGGCCGGCGTCGGGTAGTCGAGGATCTCTTTCAACAGGAAGCGGTCGAGCTGCGCCTCGGGCAGCTGGTAGGTGCCCTCTTGCTCGATCGGGTTCTGCGTGGCCAGGACGAGGAAAGGCGACGGCAGCCGGTAGACCGTGCCGCCGATGGTGGTCTGCCGCTCTTGCATCGCCTCGAGCATGGCGCTCTGGGTCTTGGCGCTCGACCGGTTGATCTCGTCGAGCAGGACGAAGTTCGAGTGGACCGGCCCGAGCTGGGTGACGAACGTCGACTTCTGGGCGTCGTAGATCTGGGTGCCCGTGATGTCGCTCGGCAACAGGTCGGGCGTGCACTGGATGCGCCGGAAGCTGGCGTCGATCGACTGGGCGATGGTCTGGGCGGGGGTCGTCTTGGCCAGCCCCGGGACGCTCTCGAGCAGGCCGTGCCCGCCGGTGATCAGAGCGACGAGCAGGGTGTCACGGAGGGCCGTCTGACCCACGACCTTGCGAGAGAACGCCTGCGACACCGCCCCGACGATCTGCCGGGCCCGCTCGAGCTCGGCGGGCGTCACGGGGGCCGAGGCCGGCGGCGGGGTCTGGCCGGCAGTGGCGGCGGCGGGCGCGCGCCCCCCTGTAAACCAGTCCCCCGACAGCCCCGGGGCCCACGGCCCCGGGCCTCCTCGACGCAGCGCGCGCCCCGCCAGCCCGTTGCCGAGGAACTGGACGAGCTGCACCGGGACGATGATCAGCAGCACCGCGGCCCAGGGCACGACCGGGTCGAACTGCCGGTAGCCGTAGAGCGGGGGGAAGTTGCCGAGCCCCCCCCCGCCGATGTACCCGGCCACCGCCGACATGTCGACCAGCGCGACGAAGATGAACGTGTACCCGAGGACGAGCGGTCCGAGCGCCTCGGGCAGCAGAACCGTACCGATGATGCGGGCCGGGCCCGCCCCCGCGGCTCGGGCCGCCTCGATGACGCCCGGCTGCACGGTGAGCAGGTTCTGCTCGACGATGCGCGAGATCGCGAACGATGCGGCGAGCGACAGGGTGAAGATGATGGCCGGGTTGCCGCTGCCCGAACCGATGACGAACCTCGCCAACGGCTGGGCCGCGGCCAGGAAGATGATGAACGGGATCGGTCGGAACACGTTCACGACCACGTTCAGCACACCGGAGACGACGCGGTTCGCGAACAGCGCCCCGGCCCGCGGCGGGGAGGGCGCCAGGCCGAGCACGGGCCCGCCGATGCCACCGAAGAGCAGCGTCAGGGCGACGATGTAGACGGTCTCGACGGCCGCCTGCCACAGCATCGGCTGCAGCTCGATCAGGGAGTCCATGTCAGCGTCCTTCCGTGGGTGCGGCCGAGGTCGTCGGCGAGGCGGGCAGTTCGGTCGCGTTGTCGCCCAGCTCGGCGACGGCCGCGCGGACGGCCTCGTCGTCGCCGGTCACGGCGAGGGTCAGGGTGCCGAAGGTGCGCCCCTGGATGTCGTTCACGCCACCGAAGACGATCTCGAACGAGAGGCCGTGACGGGCGAGCAGGGCGAAGACGTCTCGCTGGTCGACGCCGCCCTCGGCGATGCGCACCGACACCAGGGTGCCGTCGTGCCGGCCTCGCAACGCCTCGAGCTCGTCGCCGTGGGGCGTGCCCGCGATGACGGTCGAGACGAACCGTTTGGTCGACGCCTGCTGCGGGTCGGAGAACACCTCGAAGGTGGGGCCGGTCTCGACGACACGGCCGGAGTCCATCACGGCCACCCGGTCGGCGATCGACTTGATGACGTCCATCTCGTGGGTGATCACGACGATGGTGATGCCGAGCTCGGCGTTGACGCGCTTGAGCAGCGCGAGCACCTCGCTCGTCGTCTCGGGGTCGAGCGCGCTCGTCGCCTCGTCGGCCAGCAGGATGCGGGGGTTCGTCGCGAGCGCCCGGGCGATGCCGACGCGCTGCTTCTGTCCACCCGAGAGCTGGTCCGGCCGCGCGTGGGCCTTGTCGCCGAGGCCGACGAAGTGGAGCAGGTCGCTGATGCGCCGCTGGTGCTCGGCCTTGGGCACGCCCGCCGCCTTGAGCGGGAACTCGACGTTGCCCCAGACCGTCTTCGACGAGAAGAGGTTGAACTGCTGGAAGATCATGCCGATGCCGGCCCGGACCCCGCGCAGGTCGCGCTCACGCAGGCCCGTGATCTCGCGACCGTCGACGCGGATGCTCCCGCTCGTCGTGGGCTCGAGGGCGTTGACGAGGCGCACCAGGGTGCTCTTCCCCGCTCCCGAGTAGCCGATGATGCCGAAGATCTCGCCCTCGGCGATCTCGAGGCTGACGCCGTCGACCGCGGTCAGCGGTGCGGCGCCCTTCTCGCGGGGCGGGTACGTCTTGACGACGTCGGTCAGGGTGATGGCGGGCACGCGTTCTCCTCGGCACGGGCGGAGGCCCGGACCGCGGGCGGGTGCCTGCGCGCGGTCCGGGCCGGGGGTGGCGACCTGGTGGGGTCAGCCGTTCTGTTCGACGAGCTTCTCGGTCTCGGTCAGCGATTTCTCGAGGTCGCTCACGGGGATCTTCGTGATGATCGCCGTGCCGCCCGAGTTGTCGACGACGCCGTCGGTGACGGCCTTGGTGTCCTGGTAGATCTGCACGAGCTTCTGGTAGGTGGCGTTGTCCTTGTCCTCCGCACGGGCGGCGAAGACGTTGGCGTACGGCACCGACGAGGGGTCGTTGGGGTCGTCCTGGGCGATGACGTCGTCGGTCGACAGGCCGGCCTTCGTCGCGAAGTCGTTGTTGATGATCGCGCCGGCGTAGTCGGGCAGCGACGTGGCGGCGAGGTCGGCGCTCACCGTGGCGACCTTGACCTTCGACTTCGACTCGTCGACGTCGTTGACGCCCGAGAAGATCGTCCCGCCGTCCTTCAGCGAGACCAGGCCGTTCGACTGCAGCACGAGCAGGGCGCGGGCCAGGTTGCTCGAGTCGTCTGGGATCGCGATGGTGTCGCCCTGCTGGAAGTCGCTCAGCTCGGTGTACTTCGACGAGTACAGCGGCAGGGGGTAGATCGCCGTCGAACCGATCGGCACGATGTCGTTGCCCGAGGCCACGTCGTACTGCGCGAGGTAGACGATGTGCTGGAACTGGTTCAGGTCGATCTCGCCGTCGGCGAGGGCCGGGTTCGGCTGCTCGTAGTCCGAGTAGTCCACGAGGTCGACCGTGATGCCCTCGTCGGCCGCGGCCTGGACGAAGTCGGCCCAGTAGGGGTCGCTCGCGCCGACGACGCCGATGCGGACGGTCTCGTCGTCGCCACCGCCACGGGTGAGTCCGCTCGCGATGCCGGCGGCGGCGAGCACGGCGACGACCGCGACGATGATGGCGATCAGGCGACCGGGGCCCTTCTTGGGGGCGTCGATCAGGGGGGCGCTGCTGGTCATGGGTTCCTCTCGGGGCGCTGCGGGAGCACCGCTCGGGGGTGGGCCGAGGCTGTCGCGGTGCGTCGTCCATGCTGGCCGACGCCCCGGGGCGCGTCACATCGGGGCGTCACACGACGACACACGGCCGGGGCGACCCCGGGCACGGACGCGACCACAGGCAGGAGGCGCGGTGCGAGAACACTCGCACCGCGCCTCCTGCAGGGGGTCGCGTCGCCCCCGGGGCGTACCGGGTCAGACGGTGACGACCTCGGGCGAGCCCAGCTCGCCGGGGGGCATCTCGGCGGCGAGGCGGTTGGCCTCGTCGATGAGCGTCTGGACGATCTCGGACTCGGGCACGGTCTTGATGACCTCTCCCTTGACGAAGATCTGGCCCTTGCCGTTGCCGGACGCGACGCCGAGGTCGGCCTCGCGGGCCTCGCCCGGGCCGTTGACGACGCAGCCCATGACGGCGACGCGCAGGGGCACGGTCATGCCCTCGAGCCCGTCGGTGACGTCGTTGGCGAGCTTGTAGACGTCGACCTGGGCACGACCGCAGCTGGGGCAGCTGACGATCTCGAGCTTGCGCTCGCGCAGGTTGAGCGACTGCAGGATCTGCAGACCGACCTTGACCTCTTGGGCGGGCGGGGCACTGAGGCTGACGCGGATGGTGTCGCCGATGCCCTCACTCAGCAGGATGCCGAACGCCGTGGCCGACTTGATCGTGCCCTGGAACTCGGGACCGGCCTCGGTGACGCCGAGGTGCAGGGGCCAGTCGCCGCGCTCGGCGAGCTGGCGGTAGGCCTTGACCATGACGATCGGGTCGTTGTGCTTGACCGAGATCTTGAAGTCGTGGAAGTCGTGCTCTTCGAACAGCGAGGCCTCCCACACGGCGGACTCGACGAGCGCCTCGGGGGTGGCCTTGCCGTACTTCTGCAGGATGCTGGGCTCGAGCGAGCCGGCGTTGACGCCGATGCGGATCGAGACGCCGGCCGCCTTCGCCGCAGCGGCGATCTTGCCGACCTGGTCGTCGAACTTGCGGATGTTGCCGGGGTTGACGCGGACGGCCGCACAACCGGCGTCGATCGCCTGGTAGACGTAGTTGGGCTGGAAGTGGATGTCGGCGATGACCGGGATCTGGCTCTTCTTCGCGATGATCGGAAGGGCCTCGGCGTCGTCACGGCTCGGCACGGCGACGCGCACGATGTCGCAGCCGCTGGCCGTGAGCTCGGCGATCTGCTGCAGGGTGGCGTTGATGTTGGGGGTCGGAGTCGTGGTCATCGACTGCACGCTGACGGGGGCGTCGCCACCCACGAGCACCTTGCCGACCTTGATCTGCCGCGTCTTGCGGCGCGGGGCGAGGACTTCGGGGACCTTCGGCATTCCGAGATTGACTGCTGGCACGGTGTCATCGTAAACCTCGGCGCTGGACGCCGCGTGACGGGCGGGTGACCGGCCCGTCACGCGACGCTCGCCACGGGTCGTCAGCCGAAGATGTCGATCGGGTTCACGATGTCGGCGTAGGTCAGCAGGACGGTCATGCCCCCGAGCAGGATCACGATGGCGAAGGTCACGGGGATGGCCTTGGCCGTGTCGACGGGGCCCGGATCGGGACGGCGGAAGAGCTTGGCGAAGCCGCGGCGGATCGCCTCGATCAGGGCGCCGGCCACGTGGCCGCCGTCGAGCGGCATCAGCGGCACCAGGTTGAACACGAACAGCGCGACGTTGAGGCTCGCGAGCAGACCGACGAGGGTGCTGATGCGGTCGACCACCGGGATGGTGTCGAGGCTCGCGATCTCGCCCGCCATGCGCCCGACGCCGACGACGCTGACGGGGCCGTTCGGGTCGCGCTCGGCCCCGCCGAAGGCGGCCTGGGCCACCCCGACGAGACGCTGCGGCAGCGTGACGATGACGTCGACGACGTGTGCGATGTTGTCGCCGACGGCCGGCAGCACGGCCGTCACGGGCTCGCGCACCTTCTCGTAGGCGAAGCCGATGCCGACGAAGCCGACCTCTTGCGTCTGCGAGCCGCCGTCGGGGTTCGTCGCCACGGCCCCGCTCGACGTGGTCACGTAGCGTTCGGACAGCGCCGGCGTCACCTGCAGCGTGCGCTCGGTGCCGTCGCGGTCGACGACGACGTCGAGGGTGTCACCGGGCGAACGCTGCAGGATGCTCGTGATCTGGTCGCCGTCGGTGACGGTCGTGCCGTCGATCGACACGATCCGGTCGCCGTTCAGCATGCCCGCGGCGTAGGCGGGGGCCTCGGGTGCGTCGGACGGGCAACTCGTCTCGGTCGACCCGGCGGGCAGGACGCAGGTGCTGACGCTGCCGACGGTCGTGCTCGCCTGCTGGACGCCGAAGCCGCAGAGCAGCACGGCGAACAGCACGATCGCGATGAGCAGGTTCATGAAGGGCCCGCCGAGCATGATGACGACGCGCTTGTACACGGGCAGGCGGTAGAAGGTGCGCGACTCGTCGCCCTCGTCGACGGTCTCGGCGCTGGCGGTCCGGGCGTCCTGCACGAGGGTGTTGAAGAAACCGGTGCTCGACTGGCGCGCGCCTCCCCCGGTCTTGCCCGGAGGGAACATGCCCGACATCGAGATGTAGCCGCCGAGGGGCAGCGCCTTGACGCCGTACTCGGTCTCGCCCTTCTTGCGCGAGAAGACGGTCGGCCCGAAGCCGATCATGTACTGGCCGACCTTCACGCCGAACTTCTTCGCCGGCACGAGGTGGCCCACCTCGTGCAGGGCGATCGACACGGCCAACCCGACGACCATGACCAGGACGCCGAGCACGAAGAGGAGGATCGTCTGCACCGGGCAAGGGTAGCCGCCCGTGGCCGGACGTCCACCGCGCCGATGCCATGACGACGCTGGGGGCCCCGAACTGGGGCGGCGGGCTCAGCGGGCGAGCAGCGCGTCCGCCTCGGCCCGTGCCCAGCGTTCGGCGTCGAGCACGCCCTCGAGGCTGCTCTCGCCCGCGGTGTGCCGGTCGACGACGGCCTCGACGACGTCGAGGATGTCGAGGTACCCGACGCGTCCCGCGTGGAACGCCAGGACGGCCTGCTCGTTGGCCGCGTTGAAGACGGCCGGGTAGGTGCCCCCGGCCCGCCCGACCTGCTTGGCGAGCCGGACGGCCGGGAAGGCCTGCTCGTCGAGCGGCTCGAAGGTCCAGGTGGAGGCGCGGGTCCAGTCGAGCGGGACGCCCACCCCGTCGACGCGGTCCGGCCAGGCGAGTCCGAGCGAGATCGGCAGGCGCATGTCGGGGGGCGAGGCCTGGGCGATGGTCGAGCCGTCGACGAACTCGACCATCGAGTGGACGATCGACTGAGGGTGCACCGTGACGTCGATGTGGTCGTAGTCGACGTCGAACAGCAGGTGCGCCTCGATCACCTCGAGCCCCTTGTTGACCAGGGTCGACGAGTTCGTCGTGACGACCAGGCCCATGTCCCAGGTGGGGTGCGCGAGCGCCTCGCGGGGGGTGACGTCGGCCAGCGAGTCCCGCGTGCGACCGCGGAACGGCCCGCCCGACGCCGTCAGGACCAGCCGCCGCACCTCGCGGTCGGTGCCCGACCGAAGGGCCTGCGCGATCGCCGAGTGCTCGGAGTCGACCGGCACGATCTGACCGGGGGCGGCCCGCTGCGTCACGAGGTCGCCACCGACGATCAGGCTCTCCTTGTTCGCCAGGGCGAGCGAGGCACCCGAGTCGAGGGCGGCGAGGGTCGGCGCGAGGCCGACCGAGCCCGTGATGCCGTTCAGGACGACGTCGGCCTGGACGTCGCGGACGAGCTGCACCGATTCGTCGGTGCCGAGGGCCGTGTGCTCGACGCCGAACTCGGCCGCCTGGGCGGCCACGCCCTGGCGGTCGGAGCCGGCGGAGAGGCCGACAACCTCGAAGAGGTCGGGGTGGGCCCGGACGACGTCGAGGGCCTGGACCCCGATCGAACCGGTGGAGCCGAGGATCGTGATGCGACGCATGGGGTCAGCCTAGGGCGAGCACCGGCGGGGCCGTTCGCCGCGACGGGGGGCCGGTGGCGGGGGGACCCGTGGCCGGAGACCCACGGCTAGGCGACGGCGAGGATGTCGATCACGAAGACGAGCGTGTCGGTGCCGCCGATGCCGGCCGAGGGCTGACCGGCCTCGCCGTAGCCCTCGGCGGGCGGGATGATCACCACGACCTGCGAGCCGACCGTCTGACCGATCATGGCCTCGGCGAACCCGGGCACGACCTGGTCGGTCGAGAACGGCGTCGGCGTGCCCTTGCCCCAGCTCTGGTCGAAGACCTCGCCGGTGGTCCAGTTGACGCCCTGGTACTGGACGGTGACGTTCGCGGGGTCGGGGACGATGGGACCGTCGCCCTTCCTGAGGACCTCGATCCGCAGGTCGGACGGCGGGTCGGTGCCGGGCGGGATGGTCACGGTCGGCTGACCGTCGTCGGCGAGCTCGACCGCCGGGAAGCCGTCCGCCGGAGGCTGGGCCTCACCCGTCGCCCTGGTCGGCACGATGGAGACGACGTCGGCGACGATGACCACGGGCGTGGGCGTGGCGGCCTGCTCCCCCGCGGTCGCCGTCGTCATGTCGGCCGCCGAGGCGACGGTCACCGTTCGGCTGCCCGAGGGCACGCAGGCGATCGCGTCGACGATGCCCGGCACGTAGTAGTCGGTGCTCACCGTGAGCTGCGTGGGCTGCTGGCCCTCGTCGAAACCGGCCGACGTGACCTCGGCCCCGGTGGTCGCGTCGTAGACCGCGATGCGGACGTTGGCCACCGCGCCCTGAGCGGCGACCTCGCCGCTGCCCTCGACCAGGGTCGTGCGTTGGGTCGACGTGACGTCGAGCGGGGTGTCGAAGCTGACCTCGGGCGCGGCCTCGACCTCGCCCGTGACGTCGACGCCGTCGGACAACGACCCCGACTCGGGCGCCTTGCAGTCGCCGGACGCACCACTCGCCGTGGGCGCCGGCTGGTCGGAACCACCCGTGCAACCGCTCAGGGCGAGAGCGACGAGCGGGACGGCCGCCAGGGCGACGAGCCGTCCTCGACGGACACGGGTGGACGGACGAGGAGGCGCGGTGCGGGTCATCGAGGAGTCGTCTCGGAGGTCGACGGCGACGGCCGGCTAGGAGACGGCGAGGATGTCGATGACGAAGACGAGCGTGTCGGTGCCCGAGATGCCGGCCTGGGGCTGCCCGGACTCGCCGTAGCCGTCGGCAGGCGGGATGACGACGACGGTCTGCGACCCCACGGTCTGTCCGACCATGCCGTCCGCGAAACCGGTGATGACCTGGTCGGTCGAGAAGGTGGCCGGCGCGCCGCGGGACCAGCTCTCGTCGAAGATCTCGCCGGTGTTCCAGATGACGCCCTGGTACTGGACCGTGACGGTGTCACCGGCCTGGACCGTGGCGCCGTCGCCCTTGATCAGGGTCTCTACCCCGAGCTCGGTCGGGGCGTCCGCATCGGGGACGGTCACCGTCGGACGGCCGTCGGCGTCGAGCTCGACGGTCGGGAAGCCGGCCTGCGGAGCCTGGGGCTCACCCGAGGCCCGCAGCGGGGCGTCGGAGGTCGCCGACGCCGAGCTGGTCGGCGTCGCGGTGTCGGACGACCCACCGGCGTCGCCGGCACAGGCCGCCAACGACAGGAGGAGGGCGGGGACGGCCAGGAGGGCGAGGGAGCGGCGCATGGGGATCTCTCGGTCGGAGGGACAGGGCTCGCGCCGTGGGACTCGGCGCGGCGGAGGTGCCGTGCCATTCTGCCTCACGCCCGGTCGGCTTCTCTGGACGCCGCCACCACGGTCGGCTCGTGACCGACGGGGAAGGCGACGGACGCCGCGATGAAGCACTTGCGGCTCGCCTCGGCGTGCAGCTCGAGGGCGCGCTCGACCATGTCGTCGTCGGCGACGGTCACCCGGGGCCGCAGGGTCACCGACGTGAAGCGACCGCCGCCGTCCTGCGTCTGGGTCATGCGCCCCACGGCGGCGTCCTCGTAGGCGACCACGACCACGCCCGCGGTGGCGGCGACGTGCAGGTAGCTGAGGAGGTGGCACTGTGCCAGTGCGGCGAGCAGCAGCTCCTCGGGATTCCACCGGTCGGCGTCGCCGTGGAACGTGCGATCGGCCGACGCCAGGATGTCGTGCTGCTTGCCGGTGGCGACGATCGTGTTGTCCCGGCCGTAGGAACGGTACGAGGTGGTGCCCTCGCCCCGGTCGCCCGTCCACCGGACGTCGACGGCGTAGTCGTGGTCGAGCATGCTGCCTCCCTCTCGGGCCCCTCGTCGGTGCGACGTGGTCGCGTGGTGGGCCTCGGTACACTCCCCATCATGACCGACCCCCGCCCCTCCGTGCCCTCCCGTCACCCCCTGACCGCCTCGGGCAGCGTCGAGCTGGCCGTGCTCGAACGATCGGGCTGGGACGAGAGCCGTCACCTCGGTGCGGGCGTCGTCGTGGATGCCGACGGGCACGAACTGCGTCGGGTCGGGGACGCCGACGCGACCATCTACCCGCGCTCGTGCCTCAAACCGCTGCAAGCGCTGACGATGCTGCGGTCCGGAGTCTCGCTCGACGGTCCGCAGGCCGTGCTGGCGACGGCGAGCCACGCCGGCACGCGGGCCCACCTCGACGTGGTCGAGGCACTGCTCGGCCGTTCGGGCAGCACCGAGGACGACCTCCTCTGCCCCCCGGACTGGCCCGGCGACCGGGCCAGCGCGCGCGAGGTGTCCGCGAAGCGCCGCCTCGCGATGAACTGCTCGGGCAAGCACGCCTCGTTCCTGCTCGCCTGCGCCGAGAACGGCTGGGACCCGTCGACCTACGTCGCCACCGACCACCCCCTGCAGGCCGCCGTCCGCGAGACGGTCGCCGAGTTCACCGGCGAGACCGTCGACCACGCCGGTGTCGACGGCTGCGGCGCCCCGGTGATCGCGACCACCGTGGTCGGCCTCGCCCGGGCGATCGCCCGCATCACCGGGTCGGTCCGCCCGACCGGCACGGGACGCGACGAGCACGCGGCGCACCTCGTCGAGGCCGTCCTCGGCGACGCCTGGGCGATCGACGGCCCCGGTCGCGCCAACACGGTGACGATCGACGAGCTGGGCGTGCTGGCCAAGCTGGGCGCCGAGGGCGTCATGGTGATGGGCACGACCGACGGCGTCGCGGTGGCCGTGAAGGTGCTCGACGGGAACGTGAGGGCCGGCACCCTGGTCGCGCTGCGCCTCCTGGTCGACGAGGGGGCTGTCGACGCGGCCGCCGCCGATCGCGTGATCGAGCGCACGCTCGAGAAGGTCACCGGCGGGGAAGGGCTCGCCGGCCGCATCCCTCTCGGGGGCGGGCTCCACCGCTAGAAGCATCGCGCGGCGCCGTCGGGCACCGCCACGAACGCGACCCGCCGGCTCTGCCGACACGGCCGGCCGTCCTTGAGGGGGACCGTGGCCTCGCCGTCCGGACCGATCACGACGACCGTGTCGACCGGGGGCGGCTCGGCCGAGGGCGGGGCCCCCACCGAGGGCACCGCACCGACGAGCACGCAGTCGACGGCCTCGGCCGCCTGGGCCGCCGACGCCCCTGCCGCCCGCAGCTGACGGCGGAGGCCCGATGCCACGGCCTCGGCCACGACGGGCGGTCCGACGACCCGGACGGTCGACGAGAGGGGCACGCAGAGCGGCGCCTCGTCGAGGGTGGCCGCCTCGGCCCGGAGGCGTGCCAGTTGTGCCACAGCCGGGTCGCCCGGCTCGAGGTCGTCCTCGGGACGCCCCTCGAGCACGAGCCCGCTGGAGGCGCGACCCACCCCGAGCACCAGCACCCGGGTCGGACGACGTGCGGCGTCGGACGCACCGAGCCGATCGGCCGTCGGGTACCACTCGGCCAGTTCACGCGACCGTGCCGCCCGGAGGCGCGTGACGACCTCGTCGACCTCGTCGAGGGACTCCAGGAATCGTGATCGTTCGCGACGGGCCGTGAGGGTCGCCCCGACGACACGGTCGACGGCCCAGCCGACGAGGACCGCGAGAGCCGTCGCGAACGAGGACACGAGGACGGCCGGCGGGCCGGTCCAGGGGATGAGAGCACCGCATCCCGAGACGACGGCGCCCGTCGAGATCGCCGCGACCGGCGCGGCCGTCGGACGGGGTCGGACCGGTGCCGACGGCAGCCGCACGCGGGATGCGACGGCCGGGGACGTCACGGGGGGGGAGGACTCCATGCCTCCAGTGGAGCGGACGGGCTAGCGTGGTCGGGGCCGGTCGGGCGGGGTCGGGGGGGACCCGTCGACCCTGCCACGTGTGGACGAGTCGTCGGTCAGACGACGACGAAGAACTGCTCGCCGATCTCGACGCGGGTGCCACGCGTCACCCGGACGCGGACGCCCGGATCGGCACGACGGGGCGGGAGGTCACGAGGGCGGACGACCGTGCCGTTGCCGGACCACCGGTCGCTGACCCACAGGGCTCCGGCCTCCTGACCGAATTCGAGATGCGTCTTCGACACGGATTTCCCGGGATCGACGATGCGCACGAGCTGGTCGAAGCGCTCACCAGGCTGGGGCGTCGGTGCACGTCCGACGAGACCCGTGCCGTCGACCGTGATGCTCTCACCCGTGCTGAACTGCAGGACGTACTCGGTCCCCAGGCCGCCACGGCGGACGATGCGCGTCTCGTCGACGTCGTCGTCGTCCACCGGCAGGTCGACGGGCGGACGACGAGGACGCCACGGCGGGGCCGACGACGAGGTCGGGGCCGGTGGGACGTCGGCGACGGTCGGCCTCGGCGTCACGGCCGGTCGCTCGGCCCGGAAGCCCGGGACGTGGTCGATCGGCTCGGGGGCCGGGCGTGGTGCCGCCTCCTGCTGGTCGTCGGCATCACCCGGTGCGGGGACGTCGCCGTGGGATGCCGGATCGCCCTGGCCGGTTGCGACGCCGTCGGTGCCGGCATCGTCGGCACCCGACCGGACGGCCTCGCCGTCCTCGGTGGCGGGACCCCGGCGGTGGACGGACTCGTCGTCCGGTCGCCATTCGGGTGGGAGCGGGACGACCGGGCCCGTGAACGACAGGGCGACGGATTGCACGACCGCACCGCATTCACCGCAGAAGATGTCGTCCTCGTCGATGGCAGCGCCACAGTGCGTGCACCGTTCGGGCACGACGGCGGAACCCGGTGGGACGAGCGGCGCGGGCTCGACGAGCGGGACGGGCGCGGAACGACCGGACTCGTCGGGAGCGGGACGCGACCCGCTCGGGATCGGCGGACGGAAGTCGCGGCCGAGCGGGGCGACCGGGGCGGTGTCGCCGTCCCGGGGCGCGTCGGCCGTCGGCCGCACGAGAGGCGGGTGGCCCACGGGAGCCGCGGGAGCCGCGGCCTGGTCGACAGGGGCGACCTCGGGGGTGGCAACGGATGCGGGAGCGGGCTCGGGGGTGGCAACGGATGCGGGAGCGGGCTCGCCGGATGACACGGCGACCTCGCGGCCGCCGGCGACCTGACCGTCGTCGACATCGACCGGACGTGCGCCCTCGTCGGTGGCGGACGACTCGACCTCGGCATTCCCGACCTCGGCGTCCGGGCGGACGTCGGTGGCCTCGGAGGACGGGTGCTCGGCGACTGACGCTGCGTCGAGAGACGGCTCGTCCGAGCCGACGGGCGTCAGCGACGCGGTCCAGAGTGGGGCCGATGTGGGGCGTGGCCCGTTGTCGGGGTGCTTGGCGGGCGATCGGAGCGGCGTGGGCGGTTCGACCGCATCAGGGGCCACCGTTCCGGGGGCGTCGACCTGACCATCGGGGATCGCGGGACCGTCGGGGCGAGGGGAACTCGGGGACTCCACCCGCGCCTCCTCGGAGGGTGCTCGACGGTGGCTCTCGGCCCTGCGCTCGACCGGTCGGTCGTCGACGGGCCACGCCGGGGGCTCGGGGGCCGACGCGGGCACCACGGCCCGGGGGTGGGCGGGGCCGGGCGACCCGGCCTCGGCCGCGCCGGTGTCGGTCTGACGGTCGCGCACCCACCACGGTGGCTCCGCAGCGTCGCGGCGGGGGGGCGGCGCCACACGCGAGGGAGCCTCGGGCAGGTCGGGCGCGCTGGTGGCGTCGACGTGCTCGGCGGCGGCATCGGCCCGACGGCGGGCGGCCGCGAGGTCTGCGCTCGAGACCGCCCGACCGCACTCGCCGCAGAACATCGCGCCGACGGGCAGGGGGCTGGCACAGGTGGGGCAGTACATCAGTCGTTCCTCTGTCGCTCGGGAGGGGTGCGCCCATGGTAACCACGCAAAGATCGGAGCGAGACCGCCGCGGCGAACCGCTGCCGCCTCGTGAGCCCCACCCCGAGGGCCCGCCGCATCTCGGCGACGGCCGTCCAGACGCGGTCGGCGTCGGACTCGGCGGGCGGGGTCGGCGAGAAGACCGCACGGTCGGCCACCCGGGCCAGCACCGCGGGACGCGAACCGCCGACCACGGCGGCGACCTCGCTCCGCGTCGCGGCCGGCGGGGTGCGGATGCCGTGGTCGACCACGGCGTCCTGGAACTCGTGCCAGCCGCCGCTGATGCGGGCGGAGGGACTCGTCGCCGTCCGGCGGCGGCGTCTCCTGTGCGCCTTGAGGGCGACGACCGTCACGAACGGGGCCGCGAGCAGGCCTGCGACGAGGGCACTCCAGCCGACGATCCGGACGATCGCCAGGACGACGGCCAACCAGGCCGGAGGGGTCTCGGGGTCGTCCTGCTCGGATTGCGGCGGAGTCTGGTCGTCCCGCACCTGAGGGTCCTGGGGCGGAGGCTGGACGACGGACTCCGGACGGGAGATCTGGGTGGGGTCCTGCACCTGGTCCTCGGGGATCGGTCGCTCGGCCGGGTTCGGGTCGAGGGCCACCCAGCCGTGCTGGGCGGTGTCGACCTCGATCCACGCGGTCACGCTCGACCCGGTGACCTCGACGCTGCCGCCGTCGGTCTCGGGCGCGAATCCCATGACCACCCTCGCGGGGAACCCCAGCTGATCGGCCATCAGGGCGGCCGCCGTCGCGTACTGCTCGGCGTCGCCGATCATGACGGGGTCGGTGAAGAGCTGGGCGATGCGGTCCGCCCCGTGCCCCGATCGACTGACGGGCTCGTCGGCGGTGACCCCGTGGCTCACGTAGCCGTCCTCGCGCAGCGCACTCAGCGCCGCCTGCAGGCGCGCCCCCGACCCCTGGACCCCCGCGCCGGCCTCCTCGAGCGAGGAGGAGAGCTCGTCGGGCACGTCCCGCGGCGTCGGCACGGTGGCCGTCCCCGGCGTGAGCTCGTCGAGCTCGTCGTCGCCGGGCTGGCGGGGCTCGACCGCGTCCAGCCGGTACGAGTCGCCCCGCCGGAGGCCGCCGAGGGCCGCCGCCGTGCCGGTGTTGTCGTTGTAGAAGACCGCGTCCCGCCGCGCGTCCGCCGTGGCTCCGTCGAACGAGACGGACTCGAGTCGGCCGACGGTGGGCAGCCAGAGGTCGTCGTAGGCACCGACGGTGACGTCCACAGTGGTCGCATCTCCGTCGACCTCGGATTGGTCGACGTCGGACGGCACGCGCGTGAAGAACCCGGAGGCGCTGTCGACCTCGCCGCTGCCGACGCTGTAGACGACACCGTCGTAGGTGTCGAGCGTGGCGACGCGCAGTCGCTGTCCGTCGCGCAGGCCCGAGACCGTGAGGAGCGTCTGGTCGACGGTCGGCTCCTGTTCGTAGGCCCGGAAGCCGCTGAGGGGGCTGACGTGGTCGCGGGGGTCGAACGGTTGCTCGACGACCGTGCGGGCCACCGTCCGTGAGGTGGCCGGCGGGACCGCCGCGACGGCGACCGTGCCGGCTGTAGCGGCGACGACCAGCGTGGCGAGCGTGCCGACGACGGCCCGGACCGCCACCGGGCGGTGCCCGGCCGACCTCGCGGCGTCACGGGCGGTGAGCGCGTCGAGGGCGACGCGACGCCGACGCAGGCGCCACCAGACCACCCAGGCGACCACCGTGACGAGCACGGCGACTCCCGTGGCGCGGGGCCACCAGGCCTCGCCCGGACCGAGCACGATCGCCGCGATCCAGACGACGACGGGGACGACGACGGCGAGTTCTCCGCGTCGGCCGCGGAGCGCGACGGACAGACCGACGACCGTGCCGACGAGGACCAACACGAGGACCGGCACGAGCAGGGCTTCGTAGCTGCCCACCGGCAAGGCGATGGTGACGAGCTGTTTCCAGCCGAGAGCCGTCGCCGAGACCAACGTCAGGAGGCCCCTGCCCGTGGGCAGCACGCCGACGAGGGCCTGCGACGGCACGGCCAGCGGCACGCCGAGCAGCAGGTACGCCACGACCGTGGCGACGAACACCCAGATGCTCGACAGCCGGAGGACGGCCGAGCCGAGCGCGATGGCCACACCGACGGCGAAGGCGACGACGACGAGCACCACGAAGGCGGCACTCTCATACACCGGCCAGAAGGTCGCGGTCGCCGTGCCGAGTGAGGCGGCGAACAACGCGACGACGGAGGTGACGAACGGCGCTCGCAGTCGCGACGGCCGGGTGCGTGACCGGACGCGGGGAGGAGGTGTCGCCGGCCCTGCGGGCGTCCGGACTTCGTCGACGGCGCTCATGCACTCGCCGTCCGGGCAAGGGACTTCTGCAGGTCCTCGAGGAACCCGATGGTCAGCACGGTGAGATCGGCGATGCGCCTCATGCCGGGGACGGTTTCGGGGTCGCACACGATCGCGACCGCTTCGACCCCGAGGGGGAACTGCATGGCCGCGGCGCGCATCTCGGTGACGGTCGTCGTGGACCCGACGACGAGGAACGCCACCGAGATCCCCACGACCTGGTCGCCGGCGACCCGCGAGACGTCGGTGATGGCCAGGGCGGACTCGGCCGTGGCGACGACCGCGAGCTCGTCGAGCAGACGATTGCGCGTCAGGGTGCTCAGCGAGCGGATCTCGAGGTTCTTGCGCTTGGCGAATTCGGCGGTGGTCTCGCCGACGACGACGCTCACCTCGCGGGCGTCCCTGATCGCCCGGGCGCCGAGGGAGCCTGCGACGCTGACGGCGAGCTCGAACTCGTCCTCGTTGGCGAAGTCGCCGGCCGCCAGGCTCAGGGCGATGACGAGGTGGCTGCGACGACTCTCTTCGAACTGCCGCACCATGTAGGTGCCCGTCTTGGCGGTCGACTTCCAGTGGATGTTCCGTCGTTCGTCACCGGGTTGGTACTCACGCAGGGCGTGGAACGAGATGTCGCTGGGCGAGAGGTCGCGCGTCGGGTTTCCCTCGAGGTCGCGGATGAGACCCGTGCTCGTGCTCGGGATGCCGATGGTGCGGGGATGGACGAACACCTCGGTGACGCCGGTCCACTCGATCTCACGTCGGGCCAGGCCGACCGGATCGCCGCGGACGGTGCTGACCGGTCCCACGGCGATGACACCTCGGCGCGTGGTGGGCAGATCGAACGACTCGGTGACCTCGTCGCCCGATCGCAGGCTCGGCAGGTCGATCTCGGCGAGCCCCGGGCCGACGGGGACCTCGACGGACACGCCGAGGATCCGGCGGGCGCTCGCGTTGCGCACCCGCACGGTGCCGGCGGCCTCTGCGCCCACGGCCACCCGTTCGTGCGGGATCTCGAGGGTGATGCGGACGGAGTTCCGACCGATCAGCGCCAGCCCCGCGACGAGCAGCAGGACGATCGCGGCGAAACCGACCACCACGAACTCGGTCCAGCCGAGCAGGTAGCCGACGAGCAGCGCCACCGGTGCGGCGACGAGCATCGACCACCCGAAGGGCGTGACGACCGAGGAGGCGCTGGTGAAGGCCCCGCGGACGGCCCGGCGAGCCCCACGGGTCGTCCTGACCAGCAGGACGAGGAGGTCTGCTCCGATGCCGGTGCGATCGCCGACGATCCGGGTGCGGGCGTTCGTCAGCCCCTGTGTTCCCGTCGAGAACACGGAATCGAAGCGTTGGTCGACACCACGGGTGCCGCCCCGCGGTCGTGTGCGACCGGCGCGGGAGCCGTCCGCGGTCGACCCCGGCACGGGCCGGGCGGCCCGGTCGGTGCCTCGGGGACGCTCGCTCACACGGCTACCCGTTCGGCGGGTGGCGCCGTCTCGATGAGCAGCTGGCTGACGACGCTGGACGGCGTGACGCCGTCGAACTCCGCTTCGGGGTCGAGCACGAGACGGTGCGCGAGCACGGGCTCGGCGAGCGACTTGACGTCGTCCGGGATCACGTAGTGGCGGCCGAGGGACGCCGCATAGGTCTTGGCCGAGCGGACGAGGGCCAGCGCACCTCGCACGCTCACGCCGAGACGGACCTCCTGGGCGGTGCGCGTGCCGTCGACGAGTCGGGCGACGTAGTCGCTGATGGTGGGCTCGACGTGCACCGTGCGGGCGAGCTGGGCCATCTCGGTGATGACCCCCGCCTGGACGATCGGGTTGAGGGTGCCCTCGTGGACGCGTGTGGCCGAGCCCTCGAGGATGCGCACGGTCGCCGCGTGGTCGGGATAGCCGATCGAGGTCTTCATGATGAACCGGTCGAGCTGGGCCTCGGGAAGACGGTAGGTGCCGGCCTGTTCGACCGGGTTCTGCGTGGCGATCACCATGAACGGCGAACCCACGGGATGGCTGATGCCGTCCACCGTCACGCGGCTCTCTTCCATGACCTCGAGCAGGGCGGACTGCGTCTTGGGGCTGGCCCGGTTGATCTCGTCGGCGAGCACGATGTTGGAGAAGATCGGCCCGCGGTGGAACTCGAACTCACCGGCCTTCTGGTCGTAGATGCTGACGCCGGTGATGTCACCGGGCAGGAGGTCGGGCGTGAACTGGACCCGGTTGCTCGTGCCCTGGACGCTCTGCGCGATCGCGCGGGCGAGCGAGGTCTTGCCGGTGCCCGGGAAGTCCTCGAGCAGCAGATGCCCCTCGCTCAGCAGAGCCGTGAACGACAGCCGCACGACGAAGGTCTTGCCTAGGAGCACCTGGTCGACGTTGGCCACCAGGCGCCCGAAGATGTCGGAGAACCAGGTCGCCTGCTCGGGGGTCATGCTCATCGTGTCGTGTCTTTCTCGAGGGAGGGAGTCGCGGCGTCAGCCACAGTTTGCCGTGACCCAGCCCGCTGCAGTCTGCGGATCGCCGCTCGCCGGGACGACCGTCGCCCTGATCCGGACCTGCTCGGCGTCCTCCGGAACGGCCCTCGGATCGTCGGACGAAGCGTTCCGCCAGCTGGTGATGCCGAGGATCGGCACGTTGTACTGGATCTCGAACGTGGTGGAGGTGCTACCGCCGCTGTTTCGAGGATCGTTGGTGTTCAGCCTCCCTGCCGGCTGACACGAGGTGATCTCCCCGACGGTCTGGAGCGGGGTGACGCCGGCGCTCGCATCCGAGTTCTGGTTGGAACAGCTCGTCGCCCGGCAGGCTCGGATGACCACTGACGCGTTGCGCCCGTAGACGGACGAGTCGGCGAGTGACGTCACGTAACCGTCCGCCGAGGGGGTCACCCAGTCCTTGTCCCCGAACTTCGCCTGGAAGAAGACGCCGTCGGCGTCACCCTCGACGGCGAGATCCGTCACCCGCACGTCGAACCGGTCCTGTCCGCTGTTCTCGACGGTGACCGTTCCTCGCGCCTTCCCCGGCAGGCTGGAGACGGACGTTGCCGAGGCGGAGCAGAAGACGGTGTTGTCCGCGTAGACGAAGTACGTGTAGCGCTTGCCGTTCTCGGCCGTCTTGTCGTCCGAGGGGCTGGACGCGTTCGACGAGAGTCGTGTCCGAGACGGGGAACAGTCCGTACTCGCGACGTTGCCTTCGCTTCGCCAGAGGGAGTAGCTGACGGGTGCGGACCCGGCCGGCGACGCATCCGACCACGAGACCCGGATGGAACCGTCGGCCTGCACGACGGCACTCGGGGCCGTCTGACCGGGAGGACCGAAAGCGGAGGCCTGCGCGGCGTCGCTCCGCGCCCAATCGGTGTCGCTGGTGACCTGGGCGGCGTTCCGGGCGAAGACCCTGAAGGTGTAAGGCTGCCCCGGGACGAGCCCGCCGACGACCATCGACGTCGAGGTCGTGTCACGTCGTGCAGGTGCGTTCTGGCCCGTGCCCTCCACCGTGTAGCCCGCGACCGCGGTGCCGGGGTTCGGCTTGGGAACGGCGTTCCAGGAGATCTGGAGCTCACCGGCGGTGCTGGTCGGCACGACCCTCACCCCGGTCGGTGCCGCGGGCACGTAGTCGGCGCTGTACGGGGCGCTCGACGCGCTGGCAGGCGACTCGCCGATGCCGTTGACCGCGGTCACGGAGAACCGGAAGGTCTGCTCGGGGTCGAGGTCGGTCAGGGTGCACACGGTGGCCAGACCGCAGTCCTTGGAATACGAACCGCCGGCCGAGCCGGTGCCGATCAGACGGTAGCCGGTCAGCGGCGAGTTGTTGGCCGCGGGAGCCGTGTAGCTGAGGGTGAGCTGTCCCCCCTTGAACGTGCCCGACCGGACCGGTGCGTTGGGGGCGTTCGGAACGTCCTGCACGCTGATCGTGACGGTGCCCCACACGTAGCGGTCGGGGTCGTTCGTGACGTCGGCCACCTGGTACTGGAGGTTGGTGTCGCCCGGGGCGGCGGAGGCCGCGACCGAGACGGCGAGACTGCGGTTGTCACCGCTCGGCGTGATGGAGACACCTGCCGGGACGGACGACCCGTTCAGTCCCCGGATCGCCACCACCCGGAGCGCCTGGCCGGGGAAGGGGTTCGTGGCCTGGTCGTTCTGCAGCACCTCGACCGTGGTCGATGCCCCGCGCTTGACGACGGCACGGTCGGCCGCCGGTTGGGCGAGGGGTCGGGTCGATCCCACCACGGACAGGGTGACGGCACCGCTCCGGCCCGGATTGAGTGCGTCGCTGACGGCGACGGGCAGCGATCTGCTCGTCCCCTTGGCCGTGCCCGCGTCCGCCGACACCGTGAGCTTGGACCCC
This sequence comes from Frigoribacterium sp. RIT-PI-h, assembly GCF_001297205.1. Taxonomy (NCBI): domain Bacteria; kingdom Bacillati; phylum Actinomycetota; class Actinomycetes; order Micrococcales; family Microbacteriaceae; genus Frigoribacterium; species Frigoribacterium sp. RIT-PI-h. The sequence goes on from NZ_LHOZ01000059.1 coordinate 28,674, forward strand.
GACAGGTCGAAGCCGAAGCCCGCCGCACCGCTCTGCTCGATCGAGTAGCTGAGCTCGTCGACGTCGTCCGGATAGGGATACGTGGTGAGCCTGGCGAGGTCGAGCGTGCGGGACTGGCCCGGTTCGAGGTCGATCGAGGTGCCGTTGAAGACGGGCGGTTGGTTCTCTCTTGACGTCACCGTGATGGGCAACACGAGCGACGCCGTCCGTCCGTCCGGGTCGTCGGCCGAGCGGCCGTCGGTCACCTGGAACGAGATCGAGGCCGTGCCCGAGAACAGGTCGGCCGACGTGAAGCGGAGGGTCGTGTCGTCGACGACGAGATCGTCACCGTTCGAGTTCGTCGCCCGGACGGTTCCGGGGTCGGTCAGTCGGACGCCGTTGGTACCGGCGGAGATGACGTAACGGTCGAGGTCGATCGTGACGGCCTTCTCGCTCTCGACCGTGATCGGCCGGACGGTCCGGTCGACCTGTGGGAGGGCGTCGTCGAAACCGGGCACGACGATGAACGCGTAGGCGCGGATGCCGGGGTCGTCCTTCCTCGAGACGGAGAACGGGATGATCTGGCTCGAGTCGGTGATGCGGACGGTGACGCGCGAGTTCGGTGTCACCTGGGCGGTCGAGCCGAAGCCCGGCGCCAGTCCGAGGTCGAGTTGCGACGTGCTGCCGTCCGAGAAGAACACGTTCGTCAGCGGGTTGACCGTGACGGTCTGCCGACCGGAGATGTCGCTGAGTCCGAGCACCGTGTCGTCGGCGAGGGGGTAGTTCAGCGGCGCGTCCGGATCGACCGTCACGGTGACGAAGGTCGAGCTCTGGCCACCGCGCTCGTTCGACACGGTGTAGACGAGACCGTACGTGCCCGGTGTCTCGGGAGGCGTCACCGACACCATCGTCCCCGACACGACCTTGGCGACGATGCCTTCGCCGTTCGCCTCGACCGCGTCGACCGACAACACGCCCCCGTCGGGGTCCGAGTCGTTGTCGAGCACCCGGACCGTGATGGAACCCCCCGGTCGCATCGTGACCGCGTCCGCGACCGCGATCGGGTTGCGCGACCCGTCGGCGCGGGTCGAGATGCCCACGCGGACCGTACCGGTGGCCCGGGCACCCAACCCGTCGACGACCGTGTACGTGAAGCTGTCGGTGCCCGCCGAGCTGGCGTTCGCCTGGTACTCGACGTAGTCGGTGCCGACGGTCGACACACTGCCCTTCTCGGGGTTCGTGCCCACCCCGAGCAGCTGGACCGAATCGCCGTCGGGATCGATCCCGTCGAGGGGGACCCCCACGCGGACCGTCTCGCCGGCGACGACGCGCGCCGTCACCGACTGGGGTGCAGGCGCCGCGTTGCTGCCGGCGTCGACTTCACGGACCGCGATGGCGACCTGGGCGGACGCCCGCTGCCCGTCCGGGCCCTCGACGGTGTAGGTCGCCGTGACGTTGCCCGGGGTGGACGGGGCCAGGTATCGGAGACGGTTGCCCGACGCGAACAGCAACCCGCTGCCGGCCGGGACGTCGCTCTCGAGTCGTGGCACCAGCGTCAGCTCGTCGCCGTCGGGCTGCTCGTCGTTCGCGAGGACGTCGATGTCGATCGAGTCCCCCACCCGGACGGTCACCTGGTCGTCGGTCGCGATCGGGGGCTGGGTGATCGCCCGGCGCGGGATCTCGACGACCGTCACCGTACCGGTGGCCGAGGCGAGGCCGTTGCTGACGGTGTAGCCGAAGGTCACCGGCCCGTCGTCGAGCGGAGCTGCGAGCGTGATGCGGGCGTAGCGCTGGTCGAGTGTCTCGACCCTGATGCCGGACGAGGCGGGTACGACGTCGGTCGCCGTGAGCATGAGGACGTTGTTGGCCGGGTCTCGATCGGTCGCCACGACGTCGAGCGTCTGCGTGCCCAGCGTCTCGACGAAGATCGTCTTGGGCGTCGTGATCGGTGGTGTGCCCGCATCCGGAGGGGACTGGACGTCCACCCGGACCGTGCCGGTCGCCGTCTGGTCGCCGTCCGTCACGGTGTACTCGAGGAGGTGGGTCCCCGGCGCGTCGCTGAGGAACCGGAACGTCCCCTGTTCGTAGTTCGGCGTGACGGTGACGCCGTCCTTCGCCGGGACGCTGTTCAACTTGATCGTGCCCGTGCCGCCCCGTGCGTAGGTCAGCGGTCGCACGGTCAGCTGCTGGCCCGCGTAGGCCTGTTGTGAGAAGGGCAGGGCCTCGAGCGGTACCTGGCCCGCCCCCATCACGCCGATCGAGAGCGCCCCCCGCCCCTCGTCACGGCCGTCCGAGACCGTCAACGGGACGTCGACGGTCGTCTCGCCCGCACCGGCGTCCTGGTAGACGACGTCGCCTGACGGCTTGTACGACACCCCGGCCACCCCACCCGCCGAGGTCAGGTAGAAGGCGTCGCCGTCGGGGTCGATCCAGTCGCCCAGGACCGAGGTGGTGACGCGCCCCGACGACGACACCGACGCGGTCGTCCTGCGCGCCTGCTGCGGCGGCGAGTTCTCGGACGGCTGTCGCACGGTGACGGCGACCGTCGCACTCGCCTGGCCGCCACGGCCGTCGGAGATCGTGTAGTCGAACGTGAACGTGCCCGAAGCCGAGTCGGCGAGGGTGAGCAGCACCTGCTGCCGATCGTTGACGAGGTCGAGTCGGCCGACGGAGTCGTCGAGAGTGGACACGTCGTCGATCACGAGCGGGTCACCGTTCGGGTCGTAGTCGTTGAGCAGGACGGGCACGGTGCTCGCCCGACCCGGTCGTGCACCGAACGCGTCGTCCACGGCGACCGGTGGTTTCTGGTCGAGATCGAGCTCGGGCGGTTGCTCGTCGTCGTTCTCCTGCTGCTCCTCCTGGTCGCGGTCCTCCTGGAAGAGGTCGGACCAGTTGTCGATCAGCTGGCCGGAGCGCTGGACGGCCCACGACCGCCCCGTCGCCGGATCGTTCAGCACGACCCGACGTGCGTTGACGTCGAAGACGAGGTCCGCGCCTCCGGTGGCCTGGTCGAGGTCGAGGACTCCCCCGCGGGCCGATGCGCAGTCGCTCCACGCCGAACCGCCCGCCCAGGCGGCGAAACGGCAGTCGCCGACGACCACGGGTCGCGCGGGCTTGCCCGCGCGTCCGCCGACGACCTCGGTCACCCGCGACGAGTCGGTCGACACGGACAGGAGGCCGGTGGACGTGGCGACGAGGACCTCGTCGCCCGTGTCGGACCCGGCCTGCAGGGCGAGCCCACCCGAGGCCCGATCGGACAGGTCGACCTGACGTCCGTCGACGACCAGGGCCCCCGTGACGGCGTCGAGCACGGCCCAGTGGCTGCCCACGGAGGCCACCTGGTACCCGGCCGACGACGAGGCCGGCACGTCGTGCGTCTCGGTGACATCGGGTGACACCGTGCCGTCGAAGAGCGAGACCTGACCGGTGTCGGTCGAATAGGCGGCCACGGTGCCGTCGGCCGTGACGCTGGTGACCAGTCCCTTGCCGAGGCTGAGGTCGGGATCGACCTCGTTGCTGAAGGACGACAGGTCGGAGAGCGGTTGGCTCCACACCTCGCCCGTACCCTGCGAGACGACGAGCGCCCGGTCGCCCGCGATCGACACGTCGGGTGACTCCGGGGGCAGCGGGACGCTCTCGGCGACCTCGGCCGTCGCGGTGTCGACGACGCCGACCGTCGCGTTGCTGCGGTCGACGAGGAGGACGTCCTGCCCGCGCTGCACGACCGAGAGGTCGGCACCGGTGCCGCGCACGGCGGAGTTCAGCTGCAGGACGTCGGTGTTGGCCCGGCCGATCGCGGACCGTTCACCATTCGCCACCCAGACCGTGCCGTCGGACAGGTCCACGCGCTGGGCCTCGTAGCCGTTGCTGGCCACGGCGATCGTCGTCACCAGCGCGGCCACCACAACGACCCCGACGCCGGTGACCACGGCGGATCGGCGACGGGCGGCCCAGTCGCGCCGCCGCCCCATCAGCCCTGACCCGCCGTTGCGCAGTTCTCGTTGCTCGCCGGGCCGGTCGACCCACCGCGGCTCACGGTGACGGTGATGCGGACCTCGTCCCCCGGGTCGGCGGGGGTGGCGACGAACCGGTCGGCGGACTGCTGGCTCGTCTGCCCGCCGGTCGAGATGACGTAGGTGTCACCTGCCCGGAGTCCCGGGTCGCTCCAGGTGAAGACCACCGAAGACCCGTCGCTCGACGACGCGACGTCGGCCACCCGGGGGATGTCGGTCGACGTCGAGCGGACGAGCACGAGCGTCGCTGCGGCCGCCAGGCCGATGCCCACGACGGACACCGCCACGAGGGCCCAGGTCATGACGAGCACGGACCGACGTCGCGCCGGGCGCGTTCCCGTGCTGCGAGGAACCGCGCGACTCTGTTGGGGCGAACCGCCGTGCTGCGCCTGGACCTGCGCCTCGGTCGCCCGACGTCGGCGACGACGCCGGGAGGCCTGCACGGGGGTGACCCCTCGGAGGCGCGTCTTGTCCTCGAGGTCTGCCACGGTCGCGAGGGCCCAGTCGTCGACGGCCACCTCGATGGGCGTCTGGACGACGCCGATCTCGCTCTCGACCTGCTGCAGCTCGCGCACGAACTCGAGGACGCTGGCCTGGCGGTTCTCGGGGCGACGCGACATGGACCTCGCGAGCAGTCGCTCGAGCGTGGGCGGGACGTCCGTCCGACCGGTGGGCACGAGCTTGGCCTTGTCGATGCGGCCGATCAGGTCGGAGGCGCCGTTCTTGTCGCCGCCGAGGACCTCGAACGGGCTCCGACCGGCGAGCAACGAGTACACCGTCGCGCCGAGCGACCACACCTCGGACTCGATCGTGCCGTTCGTCTCGTCGAGCAACACCTCGGGCGCCGACCACGGGATGGACATGCCGACGACCTCTTGCGGCTCGCTCTCGCTGAGTGACGCGGCGATGCCGAAGTCGGACAGCACGGGATGGCCGTAGGCCGTCATGAGGATGTTCGACGGTTTGAGGTCGCGGTGGAGGACGCCCTGCCGGTGGGCCGTCTCGACCGCGCTGCCGATCTTGACGCCGATGCGCAGGACGTCCGCGACGGGGATGCGGTCGCGCCGGTACCTCTCGCTCAGCGACGACGAGCAGAGTTCCATCACCAGGTAGGGGCGGCCGTCGGCCGAGACACTGGCCTGGAACACCGTGAGGATGGACGGGTGGGCGCTGAGCTGGGCCATGAGGTTCGCCTCGGCCTGGAACATCTGCCGGACCTGGTCGTTCACGACCTCGCTGAGCATGACCTTCACCGCCACCTGCCGGCGTGGCATGTTCTGTTCGTAGAGGAACACGTCGGCGAAGCCGCCCGATCCCAGCACGCGCACGTGCGAGAAGCCCGGCAGCACGGGGGGCGCCGAAGGCAGTCGTCGAGCCACGTCGCCTCCTCTGGGGATCGATGCCGGGTCGGCTGGGTGGAGCCGGTCGGCGTCGGTCCGACCGCAGCCATTCTACGCGGGGGCCCCTGACGCCCGAGAGGCCCGAGAGCCACCCTGTGGACAGCCCGGGTCCCCCCATTTCGGGGGCCGGGTCGTGCACGGGTGCGTGTCGGGCCTAGTCGGCCTCAGATGTTTCCACGCCTCGGACGTCCACGACGAGGGCCGTGACGTTGTCGCGCCCGCCCGCCTCGACGGCGGCCGCGACGAGGGCCGTCGCCGCCGGTTCGGCACCCTCGACACCGCCCAGCACCTCGGCGATCCGATCCGCCGAGAGCTCTTTGGTGAGGCCGTCCGAGCAGACGAGGAGGCGCAGGCCGGGTCGGGCGGGGACCCGCCAGTAGTCCGGTCGCGGGTCGACGTCGAACCCGACCGCCCGGGTGATGACGTTGCTGTCGGGGTGCTTCTCGGCGTCGTCCGCGTGCAGGAGCCCGGCGTCGACCATCTCCTGGACGACGGAGTGGTCGACGGTGACCTGGCGCAGACGACCGTCCTCGAACATGTACACGCGCGAGTCACCCACGTTGAAGACCGTGAAGTCGACCTCGGCACCGTCTGCTTCGCGGGAGAGGAACGCCCCGGTGGCCGTCGTGCCGACCCCGAGCTCGGTGTCGGCAGCCGCGCCGGCGATGTCCTCGGGGGCGACGCGCAGGGCCGTCTCGCCGTCGCCCGTCGTGGCGAACGGCCGGGACGCGATCTCGCTCATGCGGCGCACGACCGCGTCGCTGGCCACGTCGCCGGCGCTGTGCCCGCCCATGCCGTCCGCCACCACGAAGAGCGGGGCCTCGGCGAGGTAGCTGTCCTCGTTGTGGGCTCGGCGACGGCCGACGTCGGTCACCCCCGCCCAGTCCAAGGTGAGCCCCGGGCCGTCGAGGCCGAGGGCGTGGGCGGTCGTGGGGCGGCCGAGCTCTGTCACAGGAGGGGTTCTTTCGTCGGGATGATGCGCTGGGGAGGCAGGATCTCGAGAAGGTTCCCGTCACCTACGTCCACTATCGTGCCTGCACGCGCGACGAGCGACTCGCCTTGCCGGAGAACCACGGGAACGCGTCCCGGCTCGATCACCCGGGTCCCGTTCGTCGAGCGCAGGTCGGTGACCACGACGATGCCTCCTTGCTGGCGCACGTCCACGTGGGCGCCCGAGACCTCCTGGCGGGGAGACGGCACGGTCACCAGCCGTGGGACGGGCCCCGAGCCGACGCGCGGCCCGGCGGGCCGACGCCCCACCACGACGGGCGCGTCGAGCAGCAGGTCCTGCCCGGCGACCCTCACGCCGTGGAGGCGCGGTGCGGGGCGGGGGGGCGCGTCCGGCTCCCGGCCCGTCGCCGCGGGCCCCGGCGGGGGCACCCGGGGGGCCGTGGCGCCCGCGGCCGCGGCGTCCGAGGGGCGGGCGCGACGGCCGCCGACCGTGTCGTCGATCCCGTGGCGTTCGTGCCCGGGTCTGGTGACTGTGCGGCGGACATCTCGTTCCTCTCCCCGGGGCCGTGGCGCGCGTCGGCGACCACGACCTCCACGCTAGCGCGCGGAGTGACGCAGACCGCGTCGGCGTGGCGCCGCGCGACGCCTCCTCCCCATGCTCGGCGGGGTGCCGTCGATGCACATCGGCGCCGTGCACCATCATCCGGGTCGCATTCCGGCCCTAGCGTGACGCCATGACCGACCTCGTCCTCGTGCCCCCGCTGCCGCCCGGCCGAGCCGGCGCCGACGAACCGCCGGGACTGGTCCGGCTCGACTCCCCCGTCGGACGCATCGAGATCGTCAGCCGGCACTTCGCCGTCGAGGGCCTGGCGATCGAGCGCGGCGGCGTGCTGCCCCACGACGATCAACCCGAACGGCCCGACAGTCTGCTCGATGCCGCCCGGCGACAGGTCGACGGCTACTTCGAAGGGGTGCGCACCCGCTTCGACCTCCCCCTCCGCCTGGTCGGTTCGAGCTTCCAGCGCTCGGTCTGGTCCGCGCTGCTCGACGTCGAGTGGGGACGGGCCACGACCTACGGACGGCTCGGCGGGACCTTCGGCAACCCCCGGGCCGGGCGAGCCGTCGGTGGAGCCGTCGCGGCGAACCCGCTGCCCCTGCTCGTCCCCTGCCACCGCGTGCTCGGTCGGACGGGCGGAGTCACCGGCTACACCGTCGGTGCAGGTGTCGAGACGAAGAAGTGGCTCCTCCGCCACGAGGGCATCGCGTTCCGAGACGGTCCTGTGCCCCTCGACTGAGCCGGGGACGGCGACAGGTCGTTCGGCCGACGATCAGACCGATGCCTCGAGGACCGACTCGGCCACGAGGACGGTCTCGTCCCCTGGCTCGAGCACGAAGCCCCGACCGCGGGCCCAGTGCGTCAGGTCGTCGATGTCGGACAGTTCGGGGCGATCCGCCAGGAGAGCCCGGACGAACAACCCCTTGCTCTTCTTGTTGAAGTGGTTGAGGGCCCGACGTCGGTCGCCCGCGTCCGAGACGACCCGGACGTACGTCGATCGGGGACCTGTCGGCCCGAGGCCGACGTATCCCTCCGATCGCAGGTCGACGACGAATTCGTCGACGTCGGCCAGCACGTCGGACACCGGCCCGCGCCAGAGCTTCTTCAACGACGTCCGAGGCAGCTTGGAATCGTGCGACAGCCGGTAGGCCGGGATCTCGTCGCCGGCCCGGAGCAAACCGAACAGGGCCGAGTGCACCACCACGTGTCGGTGGGCCCAGCTCCATGCGTCGGCACCGAGCAGTGCCACGCCGAGGGGATCGAAGAGGACGCCCGTGTAGCGCGCCAGAGCCGGCATCGTGGGCGACACCTCCACACGCTGGTTGCGCTCGACCTCGTGCGCCTGGGTGGGTCCGAGCTTGAGGGCGACGGCGGCCGCCGAGACGTCCTCCGACATCTCGTCGAGCAGGGCCAAGGAGGCGCGGCGAGGGCCCTCGAGTCCGTCGAACGACAGTGCCGCCACATCGAGCCGTGAACCGACGCTGCCCCCGTCGAGTTTGGTCTCGGACGGGGGCAGCAGGAACAGCATGGAGCTCGGTGGTGCAGACGACAGGTGATCAGTTGAGCTGCGCGTTGCGTGCGACGACCGTCACGGTGTCGTTCTCGACGGAGAGGAAGCCGTCGTCGGCGGTCGCTTCGACGGTGGTGCCGTCGGACAACCGGACCCTCACCTGGCCTGAGGCCAGGATGGCGAGGATCGGCTCGTGACCGGGAAGGATTCCGATCTCACCCTCGGCGGTGCGAGCGACGATCGACGACGCCTCGCCCGACCACACCTCGTGGTCGGCCGAGACGACGCTGACAGTGAGAGCAGCCACGATCAGCCGTTCTCCTTCTGGATCTGAGCCCACTTCTCTTCGACGTCCGAGATGGAACCGACGTTGAAGAACGCCTGCGTGGCGACGTGGTCGAACTCGCCGTCGGCGATGGCGGTGAAGGACTCGATGGTGTCCTTAAGCGGGACGGTCGACCCCTCGACACCGGTGAACTTCTTCGCCATGTAGGTGTTCTGCGAGAGGAACTGCTGGATGCGACGGGCACGCGACACCGTGATCTTGTCCTCTTCGGACAGCTCGTCGACACCGAGGATGGCGATGATCTCTTGCAGCTCTTTGTTCTTCTGCAGGATGGCCTTGACCCGGATGGCCGTGTCGTAGTGAGCCTGGCCCAGGTAACGGGGGTCGAGGATGCGGCTGGTCGACGTCAGCGGGTCGATCGCGGGGTAGAGACCCTGCGACGCGATCTCGCGCGACAGCTCGGTGGTCGCGTCGAGGTGCGCGAAGGTCGTCGCGGGGGCCGGGTCGGTGTAGTCGTCGGCCGGCACGTAGATCGCCTGAAGCGAGGTGATCGAGTGACCACGCGTCGAGGTGATGCGCTCCTGGAGCACTCCCATCTCGTCGGCGAGGTTGGGCTGGTAACCCACGGCCGAGGGCATGCGACCGAGAAGGGTCGAGACCTCGGAACCGGCCTGTGTGAAGCGGAAGATGTTGTCGATGAAGAGCAGCACGTCCTGCTTCTGCACGTCACGGAAGTACTCGGCCATGGTGAGGGCCGAGAGCGCGACGCGGAGACGGGTTCCCGGCGGCTCGTCCATCTGGCCGAAGACCAGGGCGGTCTTGTCGAACACGCCCGCCTCGTCCATCTCGGCGATGAGGTCGTTGCCCTCACGGGTACGCTCGCCGACACCGGCGAACACCGACACACCGCCGTGGTCCTGGGCGACACGCTGGATCATCTCTTGGATGAGGACGGTCTTGCCGACGCCCGCACCACCGAAGAGGCCGATCTTGCCGCCCTGCACGTAAGGCGTCAGGAGGTCGATGGACTTGATGCCCGTCTCGAAGAGCTGGGTCTTCGACTCGAGCTGGTCGAACTTCGGGGGCTTGCGGTGGATCGGCCAACGCTCGGTGATCTCGACGGTCTCGTCACCCTCGAGGTTGAGGATCTCGCCCGTGACGCTGAAGACCTTGCCCTTGGTGACGTCACCGACGGGCACGGAGATGGGGGCGCCGGTGTCGATGACCTCTTGCCCGCGGACGATGCCGTCGGTGGGCTTGAGGGCGATGGCACGGACGAGGTCGTCGCCGAGGTGCTGGGCGACCTCGAGCGTGATCTGCGTGGTCGTGTCACCGATGGTGATCTTCGTGGTCAGCGCGTTGTAGACGCCGGGGATGGCATCGTGCGGGAACTCGATGTCGACGACGGGGCCCGTGACCCGGGCGATGCGCCCGACGCCGGGAGCCGACTCGGTCGCGACCGGTGCGGTTGCGGTGTCAGTCATGGCTTCTCTCTCTTCGGATGATGATGCTGTGGTGCAGAGCTCTACTTGGCCGACCCGAGGGCGTCTGCGCCGCCCACGATCTCGGAGATCTGCTGCGTGATCTCGGCCTGGCGCGCGTTGTTGGCCAGGCGGGTGAAGTCGCGGATGAGGGTGTCGGCGTTGTCACTGGCTGCCTTCATGGCCTTCTGACGGGCGGCGTGCTCGGAAGCGGCCGACTGCAGCATGGCGTTGAAGATGCGGCTCTCGATGTAGACCGGCAACAAGGCGTCGAGGACCTCGGTCGGGTCGGGCTCGAAGTCGTACAGCGGGAGGACCTCGTCCTCGCCGGGCTCTTCTATGCCCTCGACGACCTCGAGGGGAAGCAGACGGACGACCTCGGGGACCTGGCTGACCATGTTCACGAAGCGGTTGTAGACGATGTGGATCTCGTCCACGCCGCCCTCGGCCGCCTCGGTGAGGAACTTGGACACGACCGCGTCGCCGATCTCTTTCGCCGTGGCGAACTCGGGCTGGTCGGTGTTGCCGGTCCACACCTGCTCGGCGTCACGACGTCGGAAGGCGAAGTACCCCTGGGCCTTGCGACCCACGAGGTAATAGACGACCTCTTTGCCCTGGCTCCGCAGCAGTTGTGCGAGCTGCTCGCTCTCTTTCAACGTGTTCGAGCTGAACGCACCGTTGAGACCGCGATCGGACGTGAACACGACGATCGCGGCACGTTCGACCGTCTCGGGCTCGGTGGTCAGCACGTGGTCGACGTCCGAGAACGTCGCCACGGCCGACACCGCACGCGTGATGGCCCGCGAGTACGGCCCGGAGGCTTTCATCCGGGCTTGCGCCTTCTGGATGCGCGAGGCCGAGATGAGCTCCATCGCGCGAGTGACCTTCTTGGTCGTCTGCGCAGAGCGGATCCTCTGCCGGTAGACCCGGAGTTGGGCTCCCATTACTCTCCTGTTGTCTCGTCAGTCGTGAACGTCGAACGGGCGCGTCAGCGCTTCGTCTTGACGATCTTCTCCTGGTTGACGTCGTCGGCGTCGGTGGCCTCGAACTCTTCGCGTCCCACCGAAGCGAGGGGCTTGCCCTCACCGGTCTGGAACTCCTGCTTGAACGAGTCGATGCCGCTCTCGAGAGCTGCGACGATCTCGTCCGTCAGGACGTTCTTCTCACGGAGATCGGACAACACGGACGTGTTGCGACCCATGTAGTCGAGAAGTTCCCGCTCGAAGCGCAGGATGTCGGGCACGGGGACCTCGTCGAGCTTGCCGTTGGTACCGGCCCAGATCGAGACGACCTGGTCCTCGACCGGGTACGGCGAGTACTGCGGCTGCTTGAGGAGCTCGGTCAGGCGAGCACCACGTGCGAGCTGACGGCGGCTCGCCGCGTCGAGGTCGGACGCGAACATCGCGAAGGCCTCGAGCGAACGGTACTGGGCGAGCTCGAGCTTCAGGGTGCCCGAGACCTTCTTGATCGACTTGACCTGGGCGTCACCACCGACGCGCGACACCGAGATGCCGACGTCGACCGCAGGACGCTGGTTGGCGTTGAAGAGGTCCGACTGCAGGAAGATCTGACCGTCGGTGATCGAGATGACGTTGGTCGGGATGTACGCCGACACGTCGTTGGCCTTGGTCTCGATGATGGGCAGACCCGTCATGGAACCGGCGCCCAGCTCGTCGGACAGCTTCGCGCAACGCTCGAGGAGACGCGAGTGCAGGTAGAAGACGTCACCCGGGTAGGCCTCGCGTCCCGGCGGACGGCGCAGGAGGAGCGAGACGGCACGGTAGGCCTCGGCCTGCTTCGACAGGTCGTCGAAGATGATGAGGACGTGCTTGCCGCTGTACATCCAGTGCTGGCCGATGGCCGAACCGGTGTACGGGGCGAGGTACTTGAAGCCGGCGGGGTCCGAGGCGGGAGCGGCGACGATCGTCGTGTACTCCATGGCTCCGGCTTCTTCGAGGGCGCCCTTGACCGAGGCGATCGTCGAGCCCTTCTGGCCGATGGCGACGTAGATGCAGCGGACCTGCTTGTTCTCGTCGCCGGACTCCCAGTTGGCCTTCTGGTTGATGATCGTGTCGATCGCGATGGCCGTCTTGCCGGTCTGGCGGTCGCCGATGATGAGCTGACGCTGGCCACGTCCGACGGGGATCATGGCGTCGATCGCCTTGATCCCGGTCTGCATGGGCTCGTGGACCGACTTGCGCTGCATGACGCCGGGAGCCTGCAGCTCGAGGGCGCGGCGTCCTTCGGTGGCGATGTCGCCGAGACCGTCGATGGGAGCACCCAGCGGGTCGACGACGCGACCCAGGTAGCCGTCGCCGACGGGGACGGACAGGACCTCACCCGTGCGGGTGACCTCCATGCCTTCTTCGATGCCGGAGAACTCGCCGAGCACGATGGCGCCGATCTCGTCTTCGTCGAGGTTCTGGGCCAGGCCCTGCGTGCCGTCCGCGAAGCGGATGAGCTCGTTGGCCATGACGCCGGGGAGCCCCTCGACGTGGGCGATGCCGTCGGCTGCGTCCGTGACGTGGCCGACCTCGGTGGTCGAGGCCTTCGAAGGGTCGTACGACGAGACGAAGTCCTTCAGCGCGTCGCGAATCTCATCCGGGCTGATCTTGATGTCTGCCATTGTGATTCCTATTCGTAGCGAGGCTTCGGGAGGCCTCGAGTCTGTGTGTGAGAGCGTGACTAGCCGGCGAGCTGCAGGCGGAGCAGGCTGAGCTTGGTCGCGACGGTGCCGTCGATGACCTCGTCGCCCACCTGGACCCGGAGACCGCCGACGACGGCGGAATCGATGACCTGGTTGATGCGCAGGCTACGCCCGAACTGCCTGGCCAAACCGTGCTGCAGTCGTGTGACGTGGGCCTCGTCGAGACGGACGGCACTCGTGACGGTGGCGACGAGTTGGTCGGACTGGTCGGCGACGACGTCGGCCGCATGACGCAACAACTCGCCGATGCGACGACCGCGAGGCTGTCGCACCAGGTGCATGGCGATGGCGATCGTCTGAGGGCTGGCCTTGCCTCCGAGGAGACGCTGGACCAGGGCCGCCTTCGCGTCCGGGTCGCCCAGCTTGGAGCCGATGGCCAGTTCGAGTTGCGCGTCCGTGCGAACGGCGGCGTCGAAGGCGAACAACTCGTTCTCGATGCTGCTGTCGGCCGGGGTGGTCGACGCGATCGCCCGGAAGGCGACCTCTTCGATGCCGGCGAGCAGATCGTCGGACGACGACCAGCGGCTGCCGACGACCGACACGAGCACCGCTCGTGTCGACTCGGAGAACGACCCGAAGAGCCGGTCGAGCAGCTGCTTCTTCGTCGTGACGTCGACGGCGGGGTCGGCGAGGTACGACTGCAGCTGAACGGAGCCGCCGACGACCCGGCCGGCGTCGAGCAGTTGCTCACCCGTCGTCAGGTCGACCGACCCGCCGAGATCGGAGAGGACCGACCGCGCCGAACCGAGTGCTTCTCGGGACATGGAACCCATCGTCAGTTGCCCGCCTTAGCGTTCTCGTCCGCCTCGAGGTCGGCGAGGAAGCGGTCGACCACGGCCGAGGCCTTGGCATCGTCGCTCAGCGACTCACCGATGACGCCCGACGCGAGGTCGATCGCCAGCGAGCCGACTTCGGACCGGAGCGAGGCCACGGCGGCCTGACGCTCGGCCTCGATCTGCGCGTGGGCAGAGGCGGTGATGCGGTCGGCATCGGCCTGCGCCTGCTGCTTGAGCTCGGCGATGATCTCGTTGCCCTCGGCGCGCGCGGCCTCACGGATGCGGGCCGCCTCGGCACGAGCGTCGGCCAGCTGCTTCTTGTATTCGTCGAGGGCCTTGGCAGCCTCGGCCTGTGCGGCCTCGGCGTGCTTGATGCCGCCTTCGATGCGCTCGGCACGCTCGTCGAGGATCCTGCGGAACTTGGGGATCGCGAAGAGCCCGAAGAACGCGGCGATGACCACGAAGACGACCAAGGACCAGAGGATGTCGTAACCAGCGGGGAAGAAGATGGCGGCGCCTTCGGGCGCACCACCCTCGGCCGCGAGGATCGTCTCGATCATCGGTGTGTCGTCCTAACTGATCAGGAGAAGATAAAGCCGGCGGCGAGGCCGATGAAGCCCAGCAGCTCGGTGAACGCGATGCCGAGGAACATCGTGACCTGGAGGCGGCCGGCCAGCTCGGGCTGGCGAGCCATGGCCTCGACGGTCTTGCCCGCGACGATGCCGATACCGATGCCGGGGCCGATCGCAGCGAGGCCGTAGCCGACGGTCGCGATGTTGCCGTTGATCTCAGCGAGGATCGTGGTGGTGTCCACTTGTGTTTCCTTCCGGTTGGGCGATGCACGTCGGATGACGTGCGTCGTCTGTATTTAGTGTTCTTTCGCCGCGGCCTGTTGGATGTAGACCGAGGCGAGGAGCGTGAAGACGTAGGCCTGCAGCACGGCGACGGCCATCTCGACGATGGTCATCACGAAGCCACCGATGAGGGTGAGAGCGCCGAAGGCCATGAAGCCCCCGCTCATGCTGAAGAAGAAGAAGTGCGTCGCCGCGAAGCAGAGCACCAGCAGGAGGTGGCCGACCATCATGTTCAAGAGGAGTCGGAGGGCCAGCGAGATCGGCCGCACGATGAAGATGTTGATGAACTCGATGGGCGTCAGCAGGATGTACATGACCCACGGCACACCGGGCGGGAAGAGGGCGTTGCGCAGGAACGTCGCTCCGCCGGCCTCACGGAAGCCCGCGTAGATGAACATGATGTACGCCACGACCGCCAGGAGCAGCGGCATGGCGATCACCGAGGTGCCCGCGATGTTGAGACCCGGGATGATGCCCGTGATGTTCATGGCGAAGATGCCGAAGAACATCGCCGCCAGCAACGGCAGGTATTTGCGTCCGAGCTTCTCGCCGAGGATCTCCTCGACGATCTGGATGCGGACGAAGTCGAGGCCCAGCTCTGCGATGCTCTGCCCACGGGACGGGATGAGCCGTCCCTTGCGCAGGGCCAGCCAGAACAGCAGCAACATGACGGCGATCGCGAAGAGGCGGACCAGCATGATGCGGTTCAGCTCGAAGGGGGTGCCCTCGAAGAAGATGGCGGGAGGGAAGAACTCGTCAAGAGTCGGGGCGTGGAATCCCCCGTCCCCGTGGCCGGCTTCGGCAGCGGAGAGCAGGTTCACAGCGTTCGCTATCAGCGCTATCTCCTGTGTCGGGGCGAGCACCCTGAAGTGTCGCGACGATTGGTGGGGTTTGTCATCCGTGCACGCTGGAGACGCGGCCGGGGAACACTGCCAACCCTATCAAGGTAATGGTTGCTTGCACGAATCGGTCGAGGTATTTTCACCGTGTGCACGCATGACCGTCAGTCCTGGGGAGCAGGGGGCAGCGCCGCGTCGCTGACGTACGCCAGGCGCCCCCGGACGACCACGAGGGCGTCGACCGCGAGCGTGCCGATGATCGAGACGACGAGGGCCAGGAAGAGCACCACGTCGTTCACGAACGGCTGGTCACGCAGCACGACGAGCAACACGATGAAGATGACCAGCTTGAGCAACCAGGCACCCATCACGATGCCGAAGAACGCCCCGAGAGTGAACCGGATCGCCACCAGCATGCTCGCGGCCGTGATCGCCGCGAAGAGGATCGCGAGCCCCACCCCGACGAGGGCGCTCCACAGGCCGTCGGTGCCGGCGAAGAGGTAGCCGAGCCCCCCTCCGACCACGGCGATGACGAGGGCGAGCAGGCCCGTGTACTTCAGGATCTGGGTGAAGATCGAGCTGGCGTTCATGGGTGGTCCTTCGGGTTCGTCAGTTCGGGCACCACGGCCTCGGCCGCGGTGTCGGTGTCGTGCGGATCGAGGACGTCCGAGGCGGCGTCGAGCGGGTCGAACCGGTCGGACTCCGTCGTCGAGAGTTCATCCGTGCGGGTCGTCTGGACGGCGATCTCGACCCTCTTGCGGCGGCTGAGCGGCGACAACGTGGCAGCGGTGCAGGCGACCAACCCGACGCCGAGGAACACGGCGACCAGGTAGGTCGGCTTGACGAAGAGGAACATGAGACCGCCGACGGCCGCCACGATCGTCCAGGCGTAGAAGATCAGGACGGCTTGGAAGTGTGAGTGCCCCATGTCGAGCAGGCGGTGGTGCAGGTGCTTGCGATCCGCGGTGAACGGGGACTTGCCGGCGCTCAGTCGTCGGAGGACGGCCAGGCCGAAGTCGAGCAACGGCACGACGAGGATCGCGAACGGCAGGATGATCGGGATGAATGCCGGCAGCAGGGCCGTCCGGGAGATCCCGGCCGGGTCGATCTGCCCGGTGACCGAGATCGCGCTCGTCGCCATGACGAGGCCGGTGAGCAGCGCGCCCGCGTCGCCCATGAAGAGCTTGGCCGGGTGCCAGTTCAGCGGCAGGAAGCCGAGACAGGCTCCGATGAGCACGGCCGAGAGCAGGGCCGCGAGGTTGAAGTACTCGGTCTGGCCGATGGTGATCGAGATGACGAAGCTGTAGACGAAGAAGACGCCGTTGGCGATGATGGCGACACCGGCCACGAGGCCGTCGAGACCGTCGATGAAGTTGACGGCGTTCATCACGAGGACGATCGTCAGGACCGTGAGAACGAGGGACATGTACGGCGAGCCGATGGCCAGGCTGCCGCCGATGGGCAGCGAGACGAGTTGCACGCCCTGCCAGGCGAGGACGCCGGCGGCGATGATCTGACCCGCGAGCTTGGTCATCCAGTCGAGGTCGTACAGGTCGTCGACGACTCCGATGACGACGATGATCGTGGCGGCTCCGATGATGGCCAACGGAGGCCCCGCGTCGGCGAAGACGAGACGGAAGTAGTCGACTCCCGAGATCAGCGGGAAGACGAACCACGCCGCGAGCAGCGCCACGACGATGCCCGCCCACATCGCGATGCCCCCGAGTCGTGGCGTCGGCGTCTGGTGGACGTCACGCTCGCGGATCTTGGGATAGAGGCGGTACTTGAGACCCACCCGCCAGACGACGACGGACAGCACGAAGCTGACCGCCGCCGAGATCGCCAGCGCGAGGAGGTAGTACCTCACGCGAGGGCGTCGACCCCGACGACGCGGATGATGTCGGCGTCGGACAGGACGCCGTGGCGCACGATGCGCAGAACCCCGTCGGCACCCCCCGTGGCGTCGACGATCGTCGACCCCGTGTTGGCGCCGACCCGGTGTTCGTACGACGTGCCCGCGGGGCCGTCGTCGAGGTAGACCGACACCGAGTCGCCGAGCATGCGACGCGCGTCGCCCGCCGACTCGGCAGCGGGTCGGCCGGTGAGGTTGGCGCTCGACACCGCGAGCGGGCCGGTCTCTTCGAGCAGCTCGAGGGCGATCCGGTGGCTCGGCACGCGCAGGGCGACGGTGCCGCGCGTCTCGCCGAGGTCCCAGCTGAGCGACGCCTGCGCACGGAAGATCACCGTGAGCGGGCCGGGCCAGAACTCGTCGAGCAACGGACGGACGACCTCGGGCACCCGGTCGGTGAGCGCGGCGAGGGTCTCTTGCCCCTTGATCAACACCGGAGGCGGTGACTGACGGCCACGACCCTTGGCGTCGAGCAGGCGCTGCACGGCGGTCGGATCGAACGCGTCGGCCGCGACGCCGTACACCGTGTCGGTCGGCAGGACGACGAGCTCGCCTCGCCCGATGGCACCGCGCGCCATGCGCATGCCGGCGAGCAGTTCGGAGTCGACGGAGCAGTCGTGAAAAGTGGCCATGACCTGACGATGATAGTGCGACGGACCGGGAGAACCCGGTCAGCGCACCGCCGTCGTGGCCCGGTCGCGATCGGTGAGGTCGGGATGCGTGGCCGGGGATCGCCATCCGTCGGCCGTCAGGAGGTCGCGGATCGCGCCTCCTTGGAGCTCGCCGTGCTCGATGACCAGCACTCCCCCGGGGCGCAGGAGTCGTCGGGCGGTGAGGGACAGCGCCCGGACGAGGTCGAGGCCGTCCTCGCCGCCGTACAGGGCGAGAGAGGGATCGTGGAGGCGCACCTCGGGGTCGCGCGCGATCATGCCCACGGGCACGTACGGCGGGTTCGACACCACGACCGAGACCGTGCCGTCGAGTTCGGGAAGGGCGTCGGCGAGGTCGCCCTCGACGAGGCGCACGTTGTCGACGCCCACCGCGGCGATGTTGCGACGGGTCCACACCGCCGCCTCGGGAGACAGCTCGACGGCGGTGACGTTCGCCGTCGGCACCTCGGAGGCCATCGCCAACGCGAGGGCACCGCTGCCGGTTCCGAGATCGACGGCGACGGGTGACGCGTCCGGCACGGCGCGGAGGGCGTCGATCGCCAGTTGCGCGACGCCTTCGGTCTCGGGCCGCGGGACGAAGACGCCGGGCCCCACGTGCAGCTCGAGGTGTCGGAAGGACGCCCGCCCCGTGATGTGCTGCAGTGGCTCGCGGGAGGCGCGGCGCGTGATGACGGCGACCAGCGCCTCCTGCTCGTCCGTCGTCAACGGCGCCGCGGTGACGGCCCTCGCCCGGACGACTCCCCTGGCCAGGCCCGTGACGTGCGCGAGCAGGAGTTCGGCGTCGACGTCGGGCGACGGCACCCCGACGTCGGCGAGGACGGCCGATGCGACCCGGAGGGCCGCGTCGACCGTCGTCACGCCGTCGAAGGCCGTGGCGATCGCGTCGGTCACGACGCGGTGTCGCAGATCTCGGCGAGACGCGCCTCTTCGTCGGCCTGGATGCACGACTCGACCACGGGGTCGAGCGCACCGTCCATGACCGCGTCGAGGTTGTACGCCTTGTAGCCGGTGCGGTGGTCGGCGATGCGGTTCTCGGGGAAGTTGTAGGTGCGGATGCGCTCCGACCGGTCCATTCCCCGGATCTGGCTCTTGCGGGCGTCCGACGCGATGGCCGCCTGCTCTTCTTGCTGACGGGCCAGGATGCGGGCCCGCAGGACGCGCATGCCGGCCTCGCGGTTCTGCAGCTGGCTCTTCTCGTTCTGCATCGCGACCACGATGCCCGTGGGCAGGTGGGTGATGCGGACGGCGGAGTCGGTCGTGTTGACCGACTGTCCGCCGGGGCCGCTCGACCGGTAGACGTCGATCTTGAGGTCGTTCTGGTTGATGTCGACCTCTTCGGGCTCGTCGACCTCGGGGAACACGAGCACGCCCGTGGTCGAGGTGTGGATGCGCCCCTGCGACTCGGTCGCCGGCACCCGCTGCACGCGGTGCACGCCGCCCTCGTACTTGAGGTGCGCCCAGACGCCCTGCGAGGGGTCGGACGCGTTCGACTTGAGCGCGACCTGCACGTTCTTGTAGCCGCCGAGGTCGGAGTCGTCGCTCGCGATCATCTCGGACTTCCAGCCCTTCGACTCGGCGTAGTGCAGGTACATGCGCAGCAGGTCGGCCGCGAACAGGGCGCTCTCGGCCCCGCCCTCCCCGCCCTTGATCTCCATGATCACGTCGCGCCCGTCGTCCGGGTCGCGCGGGATCAGGAGGCGCCGCAAGCGTTCCTGGGACTCGTCGAGCGCCTGCTCGAGGCCGGGCACCTCGTCGGCGAACGCCTCGTCCTCTTTCGCGAGTTCGCGCGCGGCCTCGAGGTCTTCACCCGCCTGCTGCCACGCCGAGTGGGCAGCCACGATGCGGCTGAGCTCTGCGTAGCGGCGGTTGATCTTCTTGGCGCGGGCGGCGTCGGCGTGGACGGCCGGATCGCTGAGCTGCGTCTGCAGGTCGTCGTGCTCGGCCAGCAGCACGGCCACCGACTCGAACACGCTCAGTGCTCCTTGTGGCCGGAGTCGTGTCCGTTCGAGGCGGGGACCGACTTCTGGACCTGGACGAGGAACTCGACGTTCGACTGCGTCTCGCGCAGGTTGCGCAGGACGATCTCGAGGGCCTGCTGCTGGTCGAGTCCGGCCAGGGCCCGGCGCAGGCGCCAGGTGATCTTGACCTCGTCGGGGCTGAGCAGCATCTCTTCACGTCGCGTGCCCGAGGCGTTCACGTCGACGGCGGGGAAGATGCGCTTGTCGGCCAGGTGGCGCGACAGGCGGAGCTCCATGTTGCCGGTGCCCTTGAACTCCTCGAAGATGACCTCGTCCATCTTCGAACCGGTCTCGACGAGGGCGGTCGCGAGGATGGTCAACGAACCGCCGTTCTCGATGTTGCGCGCCGCGCCGAAGAAGCGCTTCGGCGGGGACAGGGCGGACGAGTCGACGCCACCCGAGAGGATGCGACCCGACGCGGGTGCGGCCAGGTTGTACGCCCGGCCGAGACGCGTGATCGAGTCGAGCAGCACGACGACGTCGTGGCCCAGCTCGACGAGGCGCTTGGCGCGCTCGATGGCCAGCTCGGCGACCGTGGTGTGGTCTTCGGCGGGACGGTCGAAGGTCGAGGCGATGACCTCGCCCTTGACCGTGCGCTGCATGTCGGTGACCTCTTCGGGGCGCTCGTCGACGAGCACGACCATGAGGTGCACCTCGGGGTTGTTGATCGCGATGGCGTTGGCGATCGACTGCAGCACGAGGGTCTTGCCCGCCTTGGGCGGCGAGACGATGAGACCGCGCTGCCCCTTGCCGATCGGCGACACGAGGTCGATGATGCGGGTCGAGAGCTTCTGGGGCTCGGTCTCGAGACGGAGGCGCTCCTGGGGGTAGAGCGGGGTCAGCTTGCTGAACTCGACGCGCTTGGCCGCCTCGTCGACGGGCTGGCCGTTGATCGAGTCGATCCGGACGATCGCGTTGTACTTCTGGCGCCCCTGGCCCTGGTCGCCCTCACGGGGCTGACGGATGGCGCCGACGACCGCGTCGCCCTTGCGCAGGTGGTACTTCTTGACCTGGCCGAGCGAGACGTAGACGTCGCTCGCACCGGGCAGGTAGCCCGTGGTGCGCACGAAGGCGTAGTTCTCGAGGACGTCGAGGATGCCCGCGACGGGGATGAGGACGTCGTCCTCGCCGATCTCGGGCTCGACGTCGTCGTTCTGACCACCACGGCCGCGCTTGCGGTCACGCTGACGGCCACGCCCCTGTCGGCCGCCCTCGTCGTTCTGTCCACCGGACTGCGGGCCGTTGCCGGAATGCTCACCGCGGGCGGCGTCGTTCTTCTCGCCGGCCTCACGCTGGGCCTGCTGCTCGGCCTTCTGGTCCGCGCGCTGCTGCTCGCTGCGCTGCTGGCCGTTCTGCTGCTGGTCGCCACGCTGCTGGCCGTTCTGCTGCGCATCGGCCTTCTGGGCGCCGTTCTGCTGGCCACCGTTCTGCTGGCCACCGTTCTGGTCTGCCTGGGCCTGCTGCTGACCACCCTTGCCGCGGTTGCGGTTGCGGCTGCGGCGGCCGCCACCCTGCTGGCCACCGTTCTGCTGGTCGCCGCCCTGCTGGTCGGACGCTTGCTGGTCGGACGCCTGCTGGTCGTTCTGGCCCTGCTGGTCGGAGCCGACCTCGTCGGCGGTCGCGGACGGGGCGGTCTCGGCGGAGGCCGACTCGGCGGCGGCGGGCGCCTCGGCCGCCGCACCGGGCTGCGCCGCGTCGGCGGCAACGGACGCGTCGGAGGCGCGGCGCGAGCCACGCCGGCGGGACGGGCGCTCGGAGACGGCGACCGGCTCGGTCGGAGCCTGCTCGGTCGGGGCCTGCTCGGCGGCGGGCGCCTCGACGGTGGCGGCTTCGGTGGCGGGGGCCGCGCCGGGAGGGGGGCCACCGGGCTGGCGGGCGTTGACGTGCTCGCCTGCGGTACGGGGCGCGGGGGCCCCGGCCGCGGACGTGGCCCGACGCGAGCCGCGGCGGGCGCGGGTCGGTGCTTCGGCGGGCTCGGTGGTCGCCTCGACCACGGGAGCCTCGGCGCCCTCGGCCACAGCGGTCTCGACCGAGGCCGGGACGCCTGCGTCGACGACCCCGTCGAGCGTCGGCTGGGGGGCGACCTCGACGGCGGCCCCCTCGCCCTGCTTCGCCGCGATGGCGGCGACGAGGTCGCCCTTGCGCAGCTTCGAGATGCCGCTGATGCCCAGCGACGAGGCGAGGGCCTGCAGCTGGGGCAGGCGCATGGCGGTGAGTTCGGGCGTGGACGGCGCAGCGGCGCCGTTCTGGACGTCAGTCACGAGTGATGGGTTCCTTTCGCTCCCCCGCGTTGATCGGCGGGGCAGAGCTGGTCACACCTCGTGGCTTCGGACCTGCACTGATCGGGTTCGCCCCGAGGGGGCGACCCTGTGCCGGTTCTGCCCTGAACGAGCAGCTGCTCGGGATGAGCAGGAGGCCTGGGAGGTGCGGTGCGCGCCGACCGGATCGGCAGACGAACACTGCTAGATGTGCACTACGGGATGTGCGACCCGGGGACTCGAAGACTTGTGACCCCACGCGGAAGCCCCCACGAAGAACGGCGGGGACGAAGCTAGATGCCCAGGAAATCTGAGTTTTCTACCGGGTGCGGCACCACTGTAGCACCTTTGAGATCGACGGCCAGCATCAACGGACGCCACGCCGAGACGGCGTGTTCGCGCACCAGTTCGGCGGCGAACAGGCGCTGCGCCGGGTCGCTGCCGAGCACCAGGAGCGAGGGACCGGCACCCGAGACGACGGCCGCGAGGCCGGCGTCGCGGAGCATGCGGATGAGGGCGTCGGTCTCGGGCATGGCACTGGCGCGGTAACTCTGGTGCAGGCGGTCCTCGGTGGCCGCGAGCAGCAACTCGGGACTCTGCACGAGGGCCGCCACCAGCAGCGCCGACCGCGACACGTTGAACGTGGCGTCCTCGTGCGGGACGGAGGCGGGCTGCAGGCTGCGGGCCAGTTTGGTCGAGAGCGTCGACTCGGGCACGAACACCACGGGCGAGACACCGCGGTGCACGAGCAGTCGCTTGTGCGACGGGCCGTGCGAGTTCATCCACGCGATCGTGAGGCCGCCGAACAGCGCCGGCGCCACGTTGTCGGGGTGCCCCTCCATCTCGGTCGCCAGGGCGAGCAACGCCGCCGAGTCGAGCTCGACCGTGCCCTCGAGGAGCCCCTTGGCGGCCATGATGCCCGAGACGATCGCGGCCGCGGACGACCCGAGTCCCCGGCCGTGCGGGATGGCGTTGCGAGCCCGGAGGCGAAGCCCGGGCAAGGGGACGTCGACCGAGGCGAACGCCGCGGCGACGGCCTGGACGACGAGGTTCGACCCGTCGGTGGGCACCTGACCGGCCCCGACGCCCGTGACCTCGACCGAGACCCCTGGCTCATCGGTAGCCGTGACCTCGAGCTCGTCGTAGAGCGAGAGCGCGAGGCCCAGCGTGTCGAAGCCGGGACCGAGGTTGGCCGAGGTCGCGGGGACCTTGACCAGCACCGAGCGCCCGACGACCCCGGAGGTCATGCAGAGGCCGGTGCGAGACCGAGCACCTCGGCCACCCGGGCCGTGTCGCTCGCGACCACGGTCGGCTGCACGTCGCTGCCGTCGGCGCGACGCAGGGCCCACTGGGGGTCTTTCAGGCCGTGGCCGGTGACGGTGAGCACCACGGTGGCACCGGCGGGGATGACCCCGGCGTCCGCTCGCTCGAGCAGACCGGCGACGCTGATGGCCGACGCGGGCTCGACGAACACGCCGACCTCGGCCGAGAGGATCTTCTGCGCGGCGAGGATGGCCTCGTCGGTGATGGCGCCGAACCAGCCGTCGGTCAGGTCGCGCGCCTCGAGGGCGAGCTGCCACGAGGCGGGGTTGCCGATGCGGATCGCGCTGGCGATGGTCTCGGGGGCCTTGACGACCTCACCCGCGACGATGGGCGCGGAGCCGGCGGCCTGGAATCCGAACATGCGCGGCAGCTTGGTGGCGCGACCGATCTCGAGGTCCTCGCGGTAGCCGCGCGTGTAGGCGGTGTAATTGCCGGCGTTGCCGACCGGGATGAAGTGGAAGTCGGGGGCGTCGCCGAGCACGTCGACGACCTCGAACGCACCGGTCTTCTGCCCCTCGATGCGGTCGTTGTTGACCGAGTTGACCAGGTGCACCGGGTAGTTCGCGGCGAGGTCGCGCGCGATGTCGAGGCAGTCGTCGAAGTTGCCCTGGATCTGCAACAGCTGGCCGTCGTGCGCGACGGCCTGGCTGAGCTTGCCCATGGCGATCTTGCCCTCGGGCACGAGCACGGCGGCCGTGATGCCGGCGTGGGCGGCGTAGGCGGCGGCCGAGGCCGACGTGTTGCCCGTGGAGGCGCAGATGACGGCCTTGGCACCGTGCTCGACGGCCTTCGAGATGGCCATCGTCATGCCGCGGTCCTTGAAGGAACCGGTCGGGTTCATGCCCTCGTACTTGACGTAGACCTTGGCACCCGTGCGGTTCGACAGGGCCGGAGCCGGGATCAGCGGCGTGCCGCCCTCGCCCAGCGTGACGATCGGGGTGGCGTCGGTGACGTCGAGACGGTCGGCGTATTCGCGCAGGACACCCTGCCACTGGTGGGCCATCAGGCTCCTTCGACTCTCAGCACGCTCGTGACGGAGTTCACGACCGTGGCGTTCTTCAGGGCGGTCACCGTCGCGGCGAGGTCGGACTCGCGCGCCCGGTGGGTGCCGATGATCAGCGTAGCGGTGGCCACGGCGTCACCCTCGACCGTGACGCCCGGCGTCGCACCCGACGTCTGCTCGACGCTGTGGACGCTCACGCCGTGGTCGCTGAGCACCCCGGCGACCTCGGCGAGCACACCCGGCTGGTCCGCCACGTCGAGCGTGATCTGGTACCGGGTCGACACACGGCCGATCGGCAGGACGGGCAGGTTCGCGTGGGTCGACTCGGCGACGCCGGGGCCTCCGATGACGTGCCGTCGAGCGGCCGAGACGAGGTCGCCCAGCACGGCGGACGCCGTCTCGACTCCCCCGGCGCCGGCACCGTAGAACATGAGGTCGCCGGCCGACTCCGCCTCGACGAAGACGGCGTTCTTGGCTCCGTGCACGGCCGCGAGCGGGTGGCTCAAAGGCACGAGCGCCGGGTAGACGCGGGCGCTGACGCCCTCGACTCCGTCGTCGTCGACCAGGCGTTCGCAGATCGCGAGGATCTTCACGACGTACCCGGCCTTGCGCGCGGCGACCACCTGGTCGTGCGTGACCGAGGTGATGCCTTCGCGGTGCACGGCGGCGAGGGGGACGGCCGTGTGGAAGGCGAGGCTGGCCAGGATGGCGGCCTTCTGAGCCGCGTCGTAGCCCTCGATGTCGGCCGTGGGGTCGGCCTCGGCGTACCCCAGGGCCGTGGCCGTCGCGAGGGCGTCCTCGAGGCTCGAGCCGTCGGTGTCCATTCGGTCGAGGATGAAGTTGGTCGTGCCGTTGACGATGCCCATGATGCGCTGGACGCGGTCGCCGGCGAGGCTGTCGCGCAACGGGCGGATGATCGGGATGGCCCCGGCCACCGCGGCCTCGTAGTAGACCTGCGCGCCGACCTGCTCGGCGGCGTCGAAGAGTTCGGTGCCGTGGCTCGCGAGCAGGGCCTTGTTGCCCGTGATGACGTCGGCCCCCGAGTTGAGGGCCTGCAGCACGTAGCTGCGGGCCGGCTCGAGTCCGCCGATCAGCTCGACGACGATGTCGGCACCGACGATGAGCGACTCGACGTCGGTCGTGAACAGTTCGCGCGGCAGGTCGACGTCGCGGGGCGCGTCGACGTCGCGCACGCCGATGCCGACGAGCTCGAGTCCGGCGCCCGCGCGCCCGGCGAAGTCGTCGCCCTGCTCGAGCAGCAGCCGCGCCACCTGCGACCCCACCGAGCCGGCGCCCAGCAGGGCGACCCTCACGTTGCGGTATTCGATCATGTCAGTCCGTTCTCGGGTGCTTCGTCGTCGGGGGGCGGTGCTCGCACGAGGTCAGGAGGCGCGGGTCGATCAGTCGAGACCGGCGTCGCGGGCCAGGAGGTCGGCCTCGCTCTCGCCCCGGACGATCACGCGGGCCCGGCCGTCACGGACGGCCACGACGGGGGGACGCCCGACGTGGTTGTAGTTGCTCGCGAGGCTGTGGCAGTAGGCGCCGGTGGCGGGCACGGCGAGCAGGTCGCCCGGGGCGACGTCGCCGGGCAGGTAGTCCGCGAGCACGACGAGGTCGCCGCTCTCACAATGCTTGCCGGCCACGCGCACGAGCGCGGGCGGAGCCGAGGAGGTGCGGTTCGCGATGCGCACGGAGTATTCGGCCGCGTAGAGGGCCGTCCGTGCGTTGTCGCTCATGCCCCCGTCGACGCTGACGTACCGTCGCACCGCGGTGCCCTCGTCGGAGGTGACCGTGACGTCCTTGATGGTGCCGACCTCGTAGAGCGTGGTGCCGGCGGGGCCCACGATGACGCGCCCGGGCTCGACCGCGAGGAGCGGCACGTCGACGCCGAGGCGGAGGCACTCGGCCTGCACGATGTCGACCAGGGCGACGGCGAGGTCGTCGAGCGGGCGGGCGTCGTCGGCGCTCGTGTAGGCGATGCCGAAGCCGCCGCCGAGGTTGAGCTCGGGGACCGGGCCGGTCGCGAGCAGGTCGGCGTGCACGGCGAGCAGGCGACGGGCGGCCTCGGCGAAGCCGTCCGAACCGAAGATCTGTGAACCGATGTGCGAGTGCAGTCCCACGAATTCGAGTGAGGGCTGCCGGCGGATCGAGCCGACGATCTCGGCGGTCTCGGAGAGCGGGACGCCGAACTTCTGGTCTTCGCGGGCGGTGGCGAGGTACTCGTGGGTGGAGGCGTGCACGCCCGAATTGACCCGCAGGCGCACGCGCTGGACGCGCCCGTGACGCTCGGCCGCCGCGGCGACCCGGCCGACCTCGGCAGCGTTGTCGAGGACGACGGTGCCGATGCCTGCCTCGACGGTGCGGTCGATCTCGGCGAGCGACTTGTTGTTTCCGTGGAACCCCATGCGGGCCGGGGCGACACCCGCGGCCCGGGGGAGGGCGAACGCGCCTCGGGGGCAGCTGTCGACGGCCGTGCCCGCCGCGGCCACCCAGCGGGCGACCTCGGCCGAGAGGAACGCCTTGGCGGCGTAGTAGACCGTCGCCGTCGTGCCGATGCGGGCGGCCTCGCGCTCGAACGAACGGACGGCCTCGACGGCCCGGGTGCGGGCGTCGTCCTCGTCGAGGACGTACAGCGGGGTGCCGAACGACACCACGAGGTCGGAGGCGGTGACGCCGCCGAGCACGAGTTCACCGTCGGGCGACCGCTGGGCCGTGGCCGACCAGACCGCCGGATCGAGGGCGTCGGCGTCGGTCGGCTCGACGAGCCAGGCAGGGGCCAGGGGGTTCGGGGACACGCGGACCTCGGGGGTTCGAAGGACGGGGAACGACATCAGAGCCTACCCACCGCCGGCGGGCGTGACGGCCACGGTCGGGACGCCCTCGACGGCGCAGGCGAGGTCAGGAGCAGGAGCCCTTGGTGCCGATGCCGCTGGACGAGATCGGCAGGCCCGGCGACGTGACGTCGAGGGTCGCCGCCGACGACGTGACGTCGACGCCGGTCAGGGTGGTGCCCTGGGGCAGGTACTGCGCCGCACACACGTCGAAGGCGTAGCCGCCGATGAAGGGCGCGAGGTCGAGCGACACCGACGTGTCCCGGAGCGACGCCGTCGTCGGCGTGAGCGAGATGACCCGGCCCTCGCTCGTGATCGAGGGCGTGGCGACGACGTCCACGGGGACGACCGTGTTCACCAGCGGGATCGTGAAGTCGCGGGCGTAGGTGACCTGTCCGTCGCCGAACGAGATCGCTCCTCCGCTCTCTTGCACGGCCGCCAGACCGTTGACGGTCGCCGCGTCGGCGGTGACCGTGCCGGTGATCGCGCCGGTCGAACCGCTCAGGTCGGTCGGGACGTCCCGGACGTCGAAGTCGAACGAGAGCCCACCCGACGACCCGGCGGACGAGATGGTGGCCTGGTCGATGGTGCCCTGCACGAGCTGCCAGAGCATCGAGAAGCCGCCGATCTGCACGTCGACGGGGCCGGCGGCGTCACCGAGCTGCTGCGAGATCTGCTTCTCGGCCTGGTCCTCGGCGACGGTCCGGACGACGAGGTCGGCGACCACAGCGAGGATGCCGAGGACCACCACGAGACCGACCAGCACGAAGAGGAAGATCCCGAAGCCTCGACCTCGGCGGCGGGCGACGGGCTTGGCCTCGAAGAAGTCGGAGTCGATGTCGCTCATCGGGCCATCTTGTCAGCCGGGCGGCGAGGATCGCTCACGCCGCGCCTCCTGCGGTCGAGTCCGAGGAGGCGCGGCGCGGGAGGTCACATGCGGTCCGGTGCCGAGACGCCCAGCAGGCCGAGCCCGTTGCGGATGACCTGGCCCGCCGCGTCGTTCAACCACAGGCGGGTGCGGTGCAGGTCGGTGACCTCGTCGTCGCCGAGCGGCGTGACGCGGCAGGTGTCGTACCAGCGGTGGTAGGTGCCGGCGAGCTCTTCGACGTAGCGGGCCACGCGGTGCGGCTCGCGCAGTTCGGCGGCCTGGACGACGACGCGCGGCAGCTCGGACAGGGCTCCGAGCAGGGCGCTCTCGGTCTCGTGCGTGAGCAGTGAGGCGTCGAACGCGTCACGCGTGACCCCGGCCGCCTCGGCGTTGCGGGCGACCGCGCGGGTGCGGGCGTGGGCGTACTGGACGTAGAAGACCGGGTTGTCGTTGCTGCGCTTGGTGAGCAGGTCGAGGTCGATGTCGATCGAGCTGTTCACCGGGCTGCGGACCAACGAGTACCGGCCGGCGTCGACGCCGACGGCGTCGACGAGGTCCTCCATCGTGACGACGGTGCCCGCACGCTTGGACATGCGCATCGGTTCGCCGTCGCGCAACAGGTTGACCATCTGGCCGATGAGGATCTCGAGGTTGACGCCGGGCTCGTCGCCGAACGCCGCGCACATCGCCATCATGCGACCGACGTAGCCGTGGTGGTCGGCGCCGAGCATGATCAGGTTGCGCTCGAAGCCGCGCTCGCGCTTGTCGAGGTAGTAGGCCAGGTCGCCGGCGATGTAGGCGGCCTCGCCGTCGCTCTTGACGATGACGCGGTCGCGGTCGTCGCCGAACTCGGTGGTGCGCAGCCAGGTCGCGCCCTCGGATTCGTAGACGTGGCCGAGTTCGCGCAGGCGGGCGACGGCGCGCTCGACGGCCTTCGGCTCGTGCAGGGAGTTCTCGTGGAAGTAGACGTCGAAGTCGACGCCGAAGTCGTGCAGCGAGGACTTGATGTCGGCGAACATGAAGTCGACGCCGACCGACCGGAACAGCTCTTGCGCCTCGTCACGGGGCAGGTCGCGCACGTCGCCGTCGAAGGTCGCCAGGACGCGGGCGGCGATCTCGGCGATGTACTGCCCGCCGTAGCCGTCGTCCGGGGTGGGCTCGCCGAGCGAGCTCGCCAGCAGGCTGCGGGCGAAGCGGTCGATCTGCCCGCCGTGGTCGTTGAAGTAGTACTCGCGGGTGACGAGCGCACCCTGGGCCTGGAACACGCGGGCCAGGCTGTCGCCCACCGCGGCCCAGCGCACGCCGCCGAGGTGGATCGGGCCGGTGGGGTTGGCCGAGACGAACTCGAGGTCGATCGTGACGCCGCGGTAGTAGTCGCCGCGGCCGTACGCCTCGCCCTGCTCGACGATGGAGCGCGCGAGCAGACCCGCGGCGGCGGCGTCGAGGCGGATGTTGATGAACCCGGGGCCCGCGACGTCGACGTCGGCGACCCCGTCGACCTCGGCCAGCTCGGCGGCGATCTCGGTGGCGAGCTCGCGCGGGTTCGTGCCCACGCGCTTGGCGAACTTCATCGCCACGTTCGATGCCCAGTCACCGTGGTCGCGGTTCTTCGGCCGCTCGAGCGCCACGTCGCCCTCGGTCACCGCCACGTCGACGGTGCCTCGGCGCTCGAGGACGCCCTGGACGACGGCGAGCAGGGACGTGGAGAGTTCGGCGGGAGTCACGCGGGGCGATCTTACCGGCAGCCCCGGGGCCGACGACGAGCCCGGTGTCGGTGGTGATGGGGGGATGAGCCCTGCCCCGACCCGCCCCCCCGTCGTCCTGCGCACCCTCGTCGTGACGGGTGCCCTCGCCCTGTCCCTCACCGCCTGCACGGCCCCGTCGCAGGCCGCACCGAGCGTCACGCCGACGTCGGGCGCGCAGGCCTCCGCCAGCCCCGGCGCGACGCCGACCACGGCGCCGACGCCCGACCTCGTGAGCACGCCGTTCGCGATCGACTGCGACGACCTGCTCGACACGGGCTCGCTCTCGTCCTGGTACCCGGGCTTGACGACCGTGCCGGGCGGGAGCGCGGGCGGGGACGAGAGCCGGGGCGGGGAGGCCCTGCAGCAGGTGGCCGACGCGGACGGCACGACGTGCACGTGGCAGGACTCCAGCGGCGCCACCGGCACGGTCGGCGGGGCGCACTTCGACCCGGACAGCCCCGCCGGGCTGGCCAACGACCGCGTCGCGACCAGCAACTCGGTGCCGACCTGCGGCGGCGAGGGGTACTTCGACACCCCGGGCGAGATCGGCACGGCCGAGGCGTTCTCGTCCCCGGCCTTCGTCGTGGCCCGTTCGACGACGTTCCTCGAACCCGGCGACGCCGAGCCGGTCGTGTCGGCCGTGCTGTCCGCACTGGAGCAGGTCGACTGAGGCCGAGAGCGAGGGCGGGAGACTCAGGGGCGGGAGGTGCGCTCGGGTGAGGGGCGCGGCCTAGGCGACCAGCGCCTCCTCGTCCGTTCGCGAGCCGGCGGTCGCCGCGAGGCGCCCCGCCTCGACGGAGGCGGCCAGGGACGCCAACAACGCCTCGAGCTGACCGGCCGGGGCCCCCTTGTCTTCGGGGTGCCACTGCACGCCGACGACCGGGGCCGAGTCGTGCTCGACGGCCTCGACGGTGCCGTCGGAGGCGCGGCCGACGACGCGGAGGCCCCGGCCCAGGCGGCCGACGGCCTGGTGGTGCGCGCTCTGCACGACCGGCGCGGTGCCGAGGGCCCGGGCGAGGCGGCTGCCGGGCTCGAGCCCGACGGCGTGCGGGTTCATGAGCTGATCGACCGGCGCGTCGGGGGTACGGTGCACCCCGTCGTGGTCGTCCAGGTGCTGCACGAGGTCTCCGCCGAGGGCGACGTTGATCACCTGGTGGCCGCGGCAGACGCCCAACAGCGGGGTGTGGCGGGCGATCGCGCGGCGCACGACGGCGAGCTGGGCCTCGTCGGCCACGGGGTCGTGGCGACCCTCCCCCGGGTAGCCGGTCGCGCCTCCGTAGAGACGGGGGGAGAGGTCCTCGCCGCCGAGGACGACGATCGCGTCGGCGTCGGCGGTCACGTGCAAGAGTTCGTCGGTGCCGAGGGCGCCCGCGGCGAGACGCATGGCCTGCCAGCCCACGGCCTCGGCGGGCGCCCTCCCCCGGGAGTTCATGTCGTCGACGTAGGCGTGGTACTCGGGAGCGTACGGCCGGTGCCTCGTCACCTCGACCACGGCGAGACGCCTCGAGGCGACGGCGGGGGCGCCCGGGCGGGCGGCGGGGCGCGGGGCGAAGTCATGCCCCCCATGCTGCCGGCGGGGCCGGCGGCCTGCCCGGTGCGTGTCGCCGCGTTACGTCCGCGCCGCCGGCGCGCCCTCGCCGCCCGCCGTGGCGGTCAGGGCCACAAGGAGGCGCGGGTCCAGCCGTCGCCGTCGCGGTCGTACCGCAGGCGCACCTGGTCGCGGCCCGTGGTGGCCTGCCAGAACTCGATCGATGTGGGGTCCACCCGCCAGGCGGTCCAGGCGTCGGGCACGAGGGTGTCGTCGGACTCGATGGCCGCCTTGGCCTCGGCGAGGCGACGGCGCGTCTCGGCCTCGTCGGTGATGGGGCTGCTCTGCGGCTGCGTCATGGCGACGGCGCGCGAGTCGGGGTGGCGAGCGGTGAAGTCCTTCTCGCTGACGTCGCGCGGGCCGGGCGTCGCCCGACCGAGCACGCGGACCTGGCGGCCCTGCTCACGCCAGTAGAGGGTGAGGGCCACCCGGGGGTTCTCGGCGATCTGCCGACCCTTCGGGCTGATCGACGAGGTGGCGAACCAGAGAGCGCCGTCGTCGACGTCCTTGAGGAGCAGGGTGCGGGCCGTGACGTCGCCGTCGGACGACGAGGTCGAGATGACCATGGCGTGCGGCTGGGCGACGTCCTGGTCGACGGCCTCGACGAGCCACGAGACGAACTGGTCGACCGCGTCGTCGGCCACGTCGTCGACGTCGAAAGTGGGCAGCTCGGGGTGGAAGACCTTGGCCGAGCGGAGGCGGTCTCGCAGGGTCGGACCGCTCGGGTCGGTGCGGTCGGGGCGGGCTCGGTCGGTGCGGTCGTCTTGGGTCACTCCTCCACGATGCACCCCCACACCGTCAGGTCGTCCCAGACGCGACCGATTCGCTGCTAACCTGGACGACGTTCCCGGGCCCCCATAGCTCAGGGGATAGAGCACTGCCCTCCGGAGGCAGGGGCGGCAGTTCGAATCTGCCTGGGGGCACCACATCTCCGCTCTCGCGGCAGCGTCGCTCTCGCGACGGTCCTCCCCTCGCGACAGCCTCGGAACCCGAGGCCATGCCGATGTCGGGCTCGATCAGTCGGTCTGCTGGCGGCGGGCACGGTCGGCGTCGTCGCGCTCGAGCTCGCGGCGCAGGACGCGCTCGGGGACGGCGACGTGCTCGGCGGCCTGTCGCATGCTCGCTCCCTCGGCGCGCAGCTGGCGGGCCGCGTCGAGGCGGCGTCTCGAGACCGGGGGCTTCGCGGTCTGCGCGACCCGCGCCTCCTGCCGTTTGCGGGTCTCGGCGCGGTGCAGCTCGCCGCCGACCTGCTCGTCGAAGCGGGCCAGGGCGGCGGTGACGCAGAAGAAGAAGCGGCCGTAGGCGTTGAGCTCGTCGATCTGCTCGTCGATCGAGCGGAAGGCGACGCCGAGCGCGTCGAGGGTCGCCATCACGCCGACCAGCTCGGCGACCGAGCGGCCGATGCGGTCGACGTTCGTCACGACGAAGACGTCGCCCTCGCGCAGGCTGCCGATGGCCTTGGCGAACTCGGGGCGGGACTGCCTGGTGCCGGTGGCGTGATCCACGAACACCCGGTCGCACCCGCCGGCCCGGAGGCGTTCCGTCTGCCGGTCGGACGACGGGTCGTCTCGCGAGATGCGGGCGTACCCGACGACGGTCACGGGCGGCCTTCCGACGAGAGGGGGCGGACAGAGAGGTGAGGCCCCGCCGACGGCGAGGCCTCGAGGACGGTCGCCCGAGGGCGTCCGTCAGTGGATCGTCGTGCTCAACTGTAGGTGAGCGCGATCACCGCGACGTCGAGCGTGCGGTACGAACCCTCACGTCGGACGGCGGACCGGACTCGACCACGCAGCACCTCGAAGAGACCGTCGTTCTCGTGCACGAACCCGATCACCCCGGCGGTCGGCGTCGACACGCGGTGGAATCCGTCGCCCAGCGGGACGACCTCGGCCCGGGACGTTCGCTCCAAGACAGCACCCATGATGTCTCCTTCTTCGTTCTCCGGCCCGTCTGTGGGCCGTGATCGTAGCGTACCCCGCACATGGGGTACACGACCTTGCGGAGTTGTCAGGCTCGTCGTCTCGTTCGCTCCGCGGACAGCGGCGGAACCGGCGCCGTCCGATCAGGCCGCCGGGGCCTCGGGCAGGGCCCCGCGACGCCGCCGACGACCGGCCGCGACCGTCACCCCGACGCTCGCCGCGGTCACGCAGGCCAGGGCCACCACCTCGCGCACCCCGAGCGCCTCATCCAACACGATGAGCCCGGCCAGGGCGGCCACCGCCGGCCCCAGGCTGGACAGCACCCCGAACACCCGGGTCGGCAGTCGCCGCAGCGCCACCGACTCGAGGGCGTACGGGATCGCCGAGGTCAGCGCCGCCACCACCAGGAAGACCAGCAGGAGGCGCGGGTCGGCCCGGACGGCCACCGTCGCGTCGTGCGCTCCGAACGGGACGACCACGAGGGCGGCGACGAGCATGGCGGTCGCGAGGGCCCCCATGGGGTCGCGGCCCCGACCCAGGGACGCGTTGGCCAGGATGTAGCAGGCCCAGAACGCGCCGGCACCGAGGGCGAGCAGCACACCGGCGATCGGGATCGCGCCGGTCGAGTCGGAGCCGAGCAACACGACCCCGGCGAGGGCGAGCAGGGCCCAGGCCGCGTCCCACCACCGCCTCGTCTGCACGAGTGCGACGACGAGCGGGCCGAGGAACTCGAGGGTGACCGCGACCCCGAGCGGCACGACGTCGATCGCGAGGTAGATGAGCGAATTCATCCCGGCCAGGGCGAGACCCAGCACGAGCACTCCGAGCCAGGTGCGGCGGGGCCACCCCCACGGGCGCGGGCGGAAGACCAGCACCAGCAGGGTCGCGCCGAACGCGAGGCGGAGTGCAGCGGCACCCAGGGGCCCCAGGGCCTCGAAATGCGTCTTGGCGAGAGCCGCCCCGAACTGCACCGAGACGATCGCCGCGACGGCGAGCAAGGGCGACGGCACACGGCCGAGGGGGCTGGGGTTCACGGGGCTCCGGGTTCGTCACGGGGTGTGCGGCGGCACAGTACGATCGTGGCATGAGCGACGCCTTCTCCGTCATCTCGCCGGTGGTGGAGCTCTTCGGCTGGTTCGGGTTCATCGTCGGCACGCCCTTCCTCCTGGCCGGCTGGGTGCTGCGGCGCCGTGCCACCCGCCTCGAGAGCACCGTCGGAGTGGTCATCCCGCCGCCCGACTGGGCCCGGGCCGCGACCGCCCGGTGGATGGACGTCGACGGGCAGCTGCACGAGACGCAGTTCGGCGACGTCCCGGTGACGACGCCGCTCGAGACCGAGCTGACCGTGCACTACGACCCGGACCGCCCGCACCGTGCCCGCGTCCACCCGCCGCACGACGACGGACGGGCGCCCCGCACCGTGGGGGTCGTGCTCTACGCGGTCGGGGTGGTCTGCGCCGTCGCGTCGGTCGCTCTGCTCTTCGTCGCCTGACCCGTCCCGTGACCGGTTCGTCGTCGCCCGATCCGTGCGCACCGCGACGCGGGCAGTCTGACGGGGGCCGTCGATAGACTCCCCCGCAACGAGCGAGGGGAGCGTCGTGAGCACGAGATCGACGACCGGCCGACGACCGACGAGCCGAGTGGTCACCGCCGTGTCCACGGCGATGCTGACCTCGGTCGCTGCGATCGCCCTCGGCGTGGTCCCCGCCCAGGCGGTGGAGCCGGTCGACCTCTCGGGCGGCTACGTGGTCGACCAGGCCGACGTGCTGTCGAGTGCGGACGAGACCGAGGTCACCGACGCACTCGACCGGCTCTCGACCGACACCGGCGTCAACCTCTTCGTCGTCTACGTCGACTCGTTCTCCTCCCCCGCCGACCGCACGGCCTGGGGTGAGGCCACGGCGTCCCTGAACCAGCTCGGCACGAACGACGTCCTGCTCTCGGTGGCGGTCGACGACCAGCTCTACGACCTCTCGGCCGACACGTCCGTGATCCCGGAATCCGACCGACAGGCGCTCCAGACCGACGTCGTCGTGCCCGAGCTGCGTGACGGCGACTGGGCCGGCGCCGCCGTCGCCCTGGCCGACGGCATCCGCAGCGACGAGGCCGGCCCCGACCTCAGCTGGGTGCTCTGGGCGTTGCTCGTGCTGGTCCTCGTCGCGGCGGTCGTCGCCGTGGTGTTCGTGGTCCGCCGGGCACGACGACGACGCCGCGAGCTCGATGTGCAGAAGGCGGATCAGGACGAACTCGACAAGCGCGCGGCACGCGTGCTGGTCGCCCTCGACGACGAGTTGACCGCGGGCGCGCACGAGGTCGGCTTCGCCGCCGCACAGTTCGGCGACGACGCGGCCCGGCCCTTCGCCGAGGCACTCGACGCGGCCCGGGTGCACGCTCGCGAGGCGTTCGCGCTGCAGCAGAAGCGCGACGACTCCGTCCCCGACTCCCCCGAGCAACGCCGCGAGTGGACCACCCGCATCATCGAGTTGTGCGAGGCGGCCGACGCGTCGCTCGCCGAGCAGTCCGCCGCGTTCGACGAGCTGCGCGAGGCCGAGAGTCGGGCTCCGCGCGACGTGGCGGCCCTCCCCGGCGAGATCGAGACCCGACGGGCCCGGCTCGCGAGGGCCCGCACCGTCATCGGCGAGCTGACCACGATCTACTCGGCACGGGCGGTCGCGTCGATCGACCAGAACGACGACCAGGCCGATCGCCTGCTCGAGTTCGCCGACGAGCGGACCCGCACGGCGGCGACCGCGGTGGCGTCGTCCTCCACCTCGGAGGCCGTCATCGCCGTCCGTGAGGCCCGGCAGGCCCTGGCGCCGGCCGACCCGTTGCTGAGCGCGGTCGACGGGGCCGCCGAGCCGCTGCGGACGGCGGGCAGCACGATCTCGGCGAGGCCCCTCGACCTGCGGCGTGACATCGCGACGGCCGAGGGCCTGCCCGACGGCTCGGCCCCGCAGGGCGTCGACGTCGCCGGCTCCGTCTCGGCCGCACGGGCCTCCGTCGCGCTGGCCGAGACGACGACCGACGACCCGCTCGCCGTCGTCGCCTCGCTCGGTGCCGCCAACGACCGCATCGCCCAGGTTCTGGCCGCCGTGCGCGTGGACACCGAGAAGCGGCGCCGGGCCCGGGCGGCCCTCGACCAGGCGCTGCTGACCGCCCGCAGCCAGATCAGCGCCACCCGCGACTTCATCGAGACACGTCGCGGCGGCATCGGCCCGCAGCCGCGCACCCGGTTGTCCGAGGCCGAACGCCACCTGGCCACCGCCGTGTCGCTCGCGACGTCCGACCGCGACGCCGCCTTGTTCGAGGCCCACCAGGCAGTCCAGCTGTCGCAGGCCGCAGCGGCCGGCGCCGAGGCCGAGGTCTCGTCCTACCAGCAGGCGAGCCCGTTCGGAGGCGGCATGGGCACCCGCGGGTCGGCCGGGGCCGACCTCGGCGGCATCGTCACCGGCATGTTGCTCGGTGGACTCTTCAGCGGCGGTGGCGGCGGCTTCGGTGGTGGAGCGTCTGGGTTTGTGTGCGGGGATTTCGGTGTGGGTGTTGGGTGTGGTGTGTGTGCTC
>NZ_LHOZ01000109.1:0-2153 GCF_001297205.1 Frigoribacterium sp. RIT-PI-h
GGGCGTCGGTGCCGCCCGGGGTCGCGGGGGGGGACGGCGTGGGGCGGCGCGGCGGGGTCATGCGTCGAGGCTAGCGGCGGCGTCCGACACGACCCGCGCCTCCTCGGGTCGGCCTGCCGCGACCCCGGTCAGCACTCGATGACGTTGACGGCGAGCCCGGCGCGGCTGGTCTCTTTGTAGCTGTCCTTCATGTCGCGGCCGGTCTGACGCATCGTCTCGATGACGGTGTCGAGGCTGACGACGTGGCTGCCGTCGCCGAGCAGGGCCATGCGGGTCGCGGCGACCGCCGTGCCCGCCGCGATGGCGTTGCGCTCGATGCAGGGCACCTGGACGAAGCCGCCCACGGGGTCGCAGGTGAGGCCGAGGTGGTGCTCCATGGCGATCCCGGCGGCGTTCTCGACCTGGCGGGGCGTTCCGCCGGGCAGCGCGGTCAGCGCCCCCGCGGCCCTCGCCGCGGCCGAGCCGGCCTCGCCCTGGCAGCCGGCCCCGGCCCCCGAGATCGACGCGTTGCGCTTGTAGAGCGAACCGATCGCCGCGGCCGTCAGCAGGTAGGTGCGGGCCAGCTCGTCCTCGGTTGCACCGTGGAAGCGCATCGCGTAGTAACCCACGGCCGGGATGATGCCGGCGGCCCCGTTGGTCGGTGCCGTGACCACGCGCCCGCCGCCCGCGTTCTCTTCGTTGACGGCCATCGCGTAGGCCTGCAGCCACTGGGCCGGCAGGTCGGAGGCCAGCAACGAGGAGGCGCGGCCCTGGTCGACCGCGGAGCCGCCGAGCGCGCAAGCGGTCGCCCGCCCGTCCTGCTGGCGCAGCATGGGCGCGAACTGGCGGGCCCGCCGCGGCACCTTCATCCACCCGGGCAGCCCGCCCGTGGCCTCGAGCCCCGCGGCGCCGCAGGCCCGCCTGGCGGCCCAGCGCGCGTCGAGGCCCGCCGCGGCGTCGGCCTCGCCGTGCAGCGCGACCTCGTTGCGCCAGGCGAGCCCGGCGATCGACACGCCCTCGGCGTCGCAGAGGCGCAACAGGTCGTCGGCGTCGGCGAAGGCGAACGGCGCCTCGGCGGCGGGCACGGCCTGCTCGTCGTCGCCGTCGCGCACGACGAAGCCGCCGCCGACCGAGAAGTAGCCCTCGCGCGCGAGACTCACTCCGTCGACGTCGAAGGCCTCGACGCTCATCGCGTTGGGGTGCCGCGGCATGCGGGTGAGTGGCGCCATCCGCAGGTCGTTGGGGGCGAAGGCGATCTGGTGTCGCCCGAGCAACCGCAGGCCGCCGCCCTGCTCGACCGCCTGCTGCATGCCCGAGACGACCGCGGGGTCGCAGGTCTCGGGCTGCATGCCCGCGAGGCCGGCGAGGACGGCCGAGGGCGTGCCGTGGCCGAGGCCGGTCGCCGCGAGCGAGCCGTAGAGCACGGCCTCGACCCGGGTGACGTCGGCCAACCGGCCGTCGGCCTCGACGCCGAGCAGGAACTCGCGGGCGGCCCGCATGGGGCCGACGGTGTGCGAGCTCGACGGGCCGATGCCGATCGAGAAGAGATCGAGGGCCGAGACGTGATCGGTCACGTGCCACCTGCCTTCCGGGGTCACGACGACGTTACCCGCTGCCGCCGACGGTCACGGGCGGGGCACCGAGGAGGCGCGGGTCGCCTCAGGCGGGACGCCCCACCTCGCGGGCCCGCTCGGCCATCGCGCCCGACATGCCCTCGAGGAACCGTCGGACGGTCTCGAGCTCGGTCTCGTCGAAGTCGGCCATGACCCGGTCGCTCATCACGCCGAGCGGCCCGAAGAACGCCCCCGCGACCTCGCGGGCGCGGTCGGAGTAGCGGAGGAGCACCCGGCGTCGGTCGGCCTCGTCACGGCTGCGCTGCACGTGGCCGACCTTCTCGAGGCGGTCGATGACGCCCGTGGCCGCCCCCGAGGTGACGCCCAAGAGCTCGCCGAGCCCGCCGGCGGTCACGGGGTCGCCGTCGCGCTCGGCCTGCATGACGTGCAGCAGCGCCTCGAGGTCGATGTGGCCGAGGCCGTGCCGCGAGGCGAAGGCCTGGGCGACCTTCTGCGACTCGGTGGTCAGCCGTTGCATGTGGGTGACGATCTCGTCGGCCTGCGGCGAGCGCGGCGGACGGGTCGACGGGGCCGAGCGTCGAGGACGACGGTCGGTCGGGG
>NZ_LHOZ01000110.1:0-2147 GCF_001297205.1 Frigoribacterium sp. RIT-PI-h
GACGAACCGGAGGCCATCGAGCAGGCGGCGAGCGAGAAGACGAGGGCACCCGAGGCCACGAGGCCGAGCGTGGTCTTGGTGATGTTCTTGCGAGTGAAGGCGTTCATGGTGAAGCTCCTTGTCTGTTAGTCCCGGTGGGGATGTACAGGGTTCGCCACCGTCCCCGAAAAGGATTGGAACGCATCGACTTCGTTACCCCGCCGTGACCTCGACCGTCTCGGCGGACCCGTCGGCGGGGTTCGCCATGCCTCGTGCCCGAGCCACCCCGAGCCCGCGTTGCGAGGTCCAG
Organism: Frigoribacterium sp. RIT-PI-h; assembly: GCF_001297205.1. Taxonomy (NCBI): domain Bacteria; kingdom Bacillati; phylum Actinomycetota; class Actinomycetes; order Micrococcales; family Microbacteriaceae; genus Frigoribacterium; species Frigoribacterium sp. RIT-PI-h. The sequence continues at coordinate 290 of NZ_LHOZ01000110.1, forward strand.
AAGTCGCGGACCGTCTCGCGGAGTTCGGTCGCGCCGACGTCCGCACCGAAGGCCAGCGATCCCGGCTCGAGCGCGATGCCGTCGGCCCGGGTGGGCAGGGCGACGGGGTCGAAGCCGATGGCGTCCACGAGGTCGGCGACGACGTCGAGCGCCTCGCGGTCGTCGGACGCCAGGGCGATCGCACTCCGCCCGGGGTCTCCCGCCGGCAGCGCCCCCTCGTCGAGGTCGTGGTACCCCATGTGGTTGAAGCCCTTGACGACGCGTGACTCGGGGAGGTGCTGCTGCACGAGCTCGCTCGTCGAGGTGCGGACGTCCGAGAGGTCGTCACGCAGACCGTCGGTCTCCCACCAGTAGTTCATGGCGTCGACGACGACCTTGCCCGCCAGGGCGTCCACCGGCACCGAGTCGAGTTTGCCGAGGGGCAGGGCCAGGACGACGATGTCGGCCTCCCTCGCCGCGTCGGCCGACCAGGCCGCCCGGGCTCCAGGGGCGATCACGTCGACGATCAGGCGGATGCGTGCGGGGTCTCCCGATCCGGCGAGCAGGACGGGGTGGCCGGCGGCGTGGACGAGGCGGGCGAGGACGGGGCCGACCTTGCCCGCGCCGAGGATGCCGGTGGTGGATGCGGACGTCATGTGTCGGGCAACCCGTGGGGGCGCCCGTCGATTCCGGGCGCGGCGGTGCACCGCAGGCCCCTGAACCAGGTCTGCGGTGCACCGTCGGTGTGGAGTCGCTCAGAAGCGGGCGACGGGGGTGACCGTCAGGCGCGAGCCGTCCGGCGGCGGGCCGCCACGAGCAGGCCGAGCCCCGCGAGCAGAACCAGCAGGCCACCCGCGAGCGGGGCCGTCGTGTCGCCGCCGGTGAAGGCGAGCGACGAGTCGGCGGCGAGGACCGAGGAGGCGCTGGTCCCCGAGGCGAGGACGCTGCGGGCGCCCGAGGCGGCGGTCACGAGCACGGTGCCGGTGGTGCCGGTGGTGCCGGTGGTGCCGCCGATGCCCGCGGTGCCCTCGGTGTCCGGCGTGGTGGTGCCGTCGTCATCCGGGGTGGTGGGCGTCGTCGGGTCGACCGGATCGGTCGGCTCGAACGGCTCGGCCGGGTCGACGGGGATCGCCGGGTCGGTCGGGTCGGTCGGCGTGGTCGGGTCGGTCGGCGTGGTGCCGGTCGTCCCGTCCGTGACGTCGCTGTCGCCGATCACCGAGACGGCGTTGCCCGACAGGTCGATCGGCAGCGTGATCGAGGGGACGATCTGGGTGCCGCCGAGGATGCCGTCGTCACCGCTGGTGGTGCCACCGGTCGAGCCGGTTCCGGTGCCGGTGGTGCCGGAGCCGGTCGTGGTTCCCGTGCTGGCCGAATCGCCGACCACCGAGATCGCGTTGCCGCCGACCGTCACGGGCAGCCCCACCGACGGCACGACCTGCGTGCCACCGAGAATGCCGTCGTCACCACTCGTGGTGCCACCGGTCGAACCGGTGCCGGTGCCGACGGCAGGAGCCGTCGTCGAACCGGTGCTGCCGCTGTCGCCGACCACCGAGATCGCGTTGCCGCCCACGGTCACGGGCAGCCCCACCGACGGCACGACCTGCGTGCCGCCGAGGATGCCGTCGTCACCACTCGTGGTGCCACCGGTCGAACCGGTGCCGGAGCCGGTGGTGCCGGAGCCGGTCGTGGTTCCCGTGCTGGCCGAGTCGCCGACCACCGAGATCGCGTTGCCGCCCACGGTCACGGGCAGCCCCACCGACGGCACGACCTGCGTGCCGCCGAGGATGCCGTCGTCACCGCTGGTGGCGCCGGTCGAGCCGGTGCCGGTGCCGGCGTCGGTGGTGCCGGTGCCGGTCGTGGTGCCGGAGCTGGCCGAGTC
>NZ_LHOZ01000029.1:0-1983 GCF_001297205.1 Frigoribacterium sp. RIT-PI-h
TTTCGGCGGCCATAGCGAGAGGGAAACGCCCGGTCACATTCCGAACCCGGAAGCTAAGACTCTCAGCGCCGATGGTACTGCAAGGGGGACCTTGTGGGAGAGTAGGACACCGCCGGACTCCTTTTAGTGCGAAGAGCACGTGCAACACCAGAAAGGCCCCTTCTTCGGAAGGGGCCTTTCTGCGTTTAACGCTGACCAGCTGGACGACCCCGATTTGGGCGTGGCGTCCTGGAGGTGGGGAGAGCTGCAGGCAGGGAGCCCGCGAGAGGACGGCACCACCGCCAGTGCGCTTGCGGGCGTGTTTTCGGCTCGACACCCCGACCTTCTCTCGGACAAGGGTCGAGGGTCGCCGGGTGGAGGCTCAGTGCCCGAAAGCAGCGCGTATGTCCTAGGCGGTCTCCCACTGCGCCGACTTGCCGGTGCTTTGGGCGCACGATATGCCGAATGGATCGAGTCTCGAGGTCCGTGACACTCGAGGAACCGGCTTGAGGGCGTGCTTCGAGTGGATTCTTGCCGTGTTGCCGTGTTGCCGTGTTGCTGCGTTGCAGTCGAGGCGCCGTGGGCTTGAGCTCGGGCCTCACTCCAGTCGAGTTGCTCCCACTAGGCGCGCTCAGGGCCACTGTGCGATCGAACCGTTCCCTTTTCGTCACCACAAGGACGATCGGGCTTGACTGACCTCCGCGCGGCACTGGGGTCGGTCCGTGCCGCAGCGATCCCGGCTCATGCATCTCTGCACGAGCCAAGCGCGCGTGGTCATCGATTGGTGCGCACGTCTTCCATACCGATGCGGTTCGTCTCCTTGTCGGTCGACCTTTGCGGCGTGCGTAGAGCCGGCAGCCTCCGCCGTCCGAATCCGTCGACGTCGACGTCGACCACTTCACCTCCACCGACCACTACCGACTTCCTTCCCACGGGTTCGCCCTCGCGGGTGTCGGTCGCAGGGGGTCTTCCCTGATCGGGTCGGGACAACGGTGGGACGCGGTTCCTTCTCCCAGCCCGAGAGGCCCTGTACGCGGGGACGTTCCTCTCGGGCCACGGCCGTGGCCAGGGCCACGGAGCCGCCGGCCCGACCTGGAGCCGGCTCGAGCGCCCAGCGCGGCAGCTCCGGGACAGGGCCGTGTCTTGCGAGCAATTCACCCAGGCCGAATCGGCCGGCCCTCGACACCGGCGTCGCCTTCAGCCCGAAAGCGGGTGACTCGGCGATGAGTTCATTGACGTGAGATGTCTTTGCTCCACTCGCCATGAGGATGACATGCGCCTCCTGCGAGCTAGGGCGTCGTGAGCGGAAGACGCGGTGCACCGGCAGGGCTCCCGGCTGATTCGTCGCACGGGTACGACCGTGGGAGGAGGATGCCCGAGGTGGGTAAGGGGGGAACGAAGCAGCTCGACTCGCACGGAGAGATGGGGCTCCCCTCCAGTAGCTCCATAGGGCCACGGCTGTCATGGGTGAGTACGACCAGCCAGTGACTCCTGCGCCGCGCTGCGCGGGCTTGGCGGGGCGACTGGCGGGATGGGCGTGTCTCGACCGTCGCGATCGGCGAGCTCGCGATCCCCCTTGTCTTGAGTCACACCGTGGGGGTGAGCTACGTCATCGGACAGATGGGTCGGCGCGCGATCACGCCGGGGCATCGGCCCCGAGGCGGTGTTGATAATGCGCGGTCCGAGCTGCTCTCTCGGTCGAGCGGCGGCTACGCTTCGAGCCACGTCGTGAGTCTCTGGTGTGGAGGGGCGTCTCCGTTTCCTCTCGCCGGTCCCGGGTGCGACACGCCCGGGATGCACGGGAGTTTGGGGGTGGGGGCCGGGGGCTGTGTAAAGTAATCCGAGTCAGCCCAAAGGTGCGGCGGAGCGGCTAGGACAGCGATCAGAGATGGTCCCGATCCGGAGCTTCCCGGCCTCAAGTGGTGGCATCCTCCCCGAGAACGGGTTGCTTGCGACTCGTGGTTCGTGTGGTAGGGTTTCAAATCCATCCTCTGGTTCACGCCA
>NZ_LHOZ01000071.1:0-1921 GCF_001297205.1 Frigoribacterium sp. RIT-PI-h
GGCGTGGGAGGGGGGGGGGTGGGCGGGTCGGCGGGGTCGGCGCGGGCTGCGTCGGCGCGGTAGAAGTACAGGTCGCGGTGGCCGGCGGGGGCGTCCCAGCCCTGGGCGAAGGTCCAGCGGCCGCCGATCTCCTGCAGGCCGCCCCAGCTGAGCGAGCCGCCCGGTGTCAGGGCGAGCTGGTCGACCGGGCGGTCGACGTCGTACAGCGCCTGGCTCGCCGCGAAGACCCCGTCGACGTCGTGGAAGACGTCCAGCACGAGGTGGCCGTCGCCCGTGACGATCGCGGCGGCGACCTCGTGCAGGTGGCCGCCGACGCCCGACAGGTCGAGGTACGGCACGGGCTCGAAGGTCCAGTGCCGAAGGTCGTCCGAGCGGCCGACGTGCAGCACCCCGTCGAACCCCTCGCTGACGAACATGAGGTAGTCGCCGGCGTCGTCGTCGCCGGTGCCGCCGAGGCGGACGGCGTTCCCGTGCTCGTCGCGTGGGATCACGGCGCCCTTGGCCCACAGGCGCGTCTGCTCGTGGTCCGCGATCGGCCCGAGCTTCTGCCAGGTCACGAGGTCGTCGCTGACGGCGACCAGCATGTCGATGCCGACCGCCTGGACGGGGTAACCGGGGCTCGGGTGCGCGACCCGCGCCTCCTCGGTGATCGGGAAGACGCCGTTGTAGAACATCCAGAAGCGGCCTTCGGCCCGGTAGACCTTGGGGTCCTCGGTGCCGAACAGCTCGTCGTCGAGGGTGGGACGGACGACCGGGTTGGCCGGGTCGTCGACCCAGGTGGCGCCGGGGGCGGGCTCGCCCTCGGGCGTGAGCGCGAGGGTGGCGTGGCCGATGCGGCTGCCGAGGCTCTCCTTGCGGGGCGAGGCCCGGTAGAAGAGGTGCAGGGTGCCCTCGTGCTCGATCAGGCTGGGGTTGTAGAGGGACTCGCTCGTCCAGCCCAGGCCGTCGGGGTCGGGCCACTGGCCGTCGAGCGTGAAGGTGAACGCCGGGTCGACGGCGAAAGGGCCGACCGCCCAGTCGGGCCGGGCCGGCTCGTACGCGACGGGGCTGGAGAAGGTCAGCTGCGAGAGGGCGCCGGTCAGCTCGTTGCGGTGGACGAGGGCCTCGTCGAGCACCGTCCGGAGGCGCGCCCGGGTCAGCGGGACGAGGTACGGCTTCGAGGCGGCGCGGGCCGCGTCGGCGTCGGCCGTCGTCGCGTCCGCCGTCGTCGCGTCGGCTGTCGTCGTCATCGGGGCTCCCACGTCGTCGTGTGCGGTCTCGCTCGTGTACCGAAACGTTTCGGTAGATCGAGAAGCTAGCACGCTGACGGTCCGACCGGAACCCCCTGCGACCTCACCCCCCTGGCCGGCCGCAGTCCGGGGTCAGCGGGCGGCGGGGCCCGTCGACACCCGGACCAGCAGCCGCGCGGGCTGGATCTCGGCGTCGGTGACGGTCTCGCCTTCGACGGCCGAGAGCAGGAGGCGCGCCGCCTCGGCCCCGATCAGCCGCGGAGCCGTCGTCAGCGTGGTCAGCCCGGGGCGCACGTACGACCCGAGCTCGATGCCGTCGAACCCGGCCACGCTGACGTCGCCGGGGACGCGGACCCCGAGCCGGTCGAGTTCGGTCATGAACCCGATCGCGGCCAGGTCGTTGGCGCAGAAGACGGCGGTGGGGCGGCCGTCGACCGGTGCGTCCGGGCCGAACAGGCGAGCCGCGGCCCGGGCTCCCCCGTCGTAGGTGAAGTCGGCCTCGACGACGACCCCGGGGTCGTGTCCGGCCGCCCCGAGGGCATCCCGCCAGGCGGCTCCGCGGCGCTGTGAGTGCACGAAGCGACCAGGTCCGGCGACGTGCGCGAACCGTCGGTGCCCGAGCGACACGAGGTGCTCGACGAGCTCGCCGATGCCGGCCGAGTCGTCCTGCCGCACGGCCGGCAGGGGGAAGT
>NZ_LHOZ01000041.1:0-1890 GCF_001297205.1 Frigoribacterium sp. RIT-PI-h
GACGGCAGGAGGTGCGGTGACGGTCTGCGGGACGGCCGCGCGTCAGGCGGTCTTCATGACGTTGGCCGTGAAGCCCTGCACCCGCTCGGCGAGGCCGGCCGAACGGCGGGCGATCTGCTCGGGCGGGTTGAGGTGCGGGGGAGCGACCCGGATCAGCAGCGAGCAGGCGAGGTCCTCGCAGATGTAGGTGCCGAGCGTGTCGCCGTTCAGCCCGGCCTCGCCGGCCTTGGGGGCGGTGAAGAGGCGCACCTGCGTGGCCGGCTGCGGCGAGTGGCAGAGCGAGCACATGGCGGCGATGCCGGGGCGCAGCGAACTGCTCGACGAGCGGACGACGAGACCGACCGGCCGGTCGTCCATCCAGTGGACCATGTAGCCCCGGTGGGGGGCCTGGGGGTCGCGCCAGCCCAGGAACTCGCGGTCCTCCCAGAGCATCTCGTGCAGTCCGGGGATCGGCAGGCGGTCGAGGCCGCCCGGCAGGGCGTTGACGAACGACTCGCGGATGTCGTTCTCGGGCCGCGGCTTCATGTTCTCCCTCGTGCCGTCGGGGCTCGGCAGCCTACGCGTCGGTCTAGCGTGGGCGCGTGACGATCCCCGAGGCCGACCGCGAGCAGATCGTCACCCGACGCCTGAGGGCGGCGGGCTGCGTCTTCGCCGAGGACGAGACGCGGTTGCTGCTCGACGAGGCCGCCGACGGGGACGCGCTCGAGTCGATGGTCGCCGAGCGCGTCGCGGGACGACCCCTCGAGCAGGTCCTCGGCTGGGCGGCCTTCGCCGGGCGACGGATCGTCGTCGAGCCGGGTGTCTTCGTGCCCCGCCGCCGGACCGAACTGGTCCTGCGGCAGGCCGAGGCGGCGCCCGCCGAGGCCGGAATTGCCGCGGCGGCGCCCGCAGCCGCGGTCGCGCGCGACGGTCGCGCGACTCGTCCCCTCGCCGTGCTCGAGCTCTGCTGCGGTGCCGCCGCCGTCGCGACCGTGCTCGCCGCCGAGCACCCCGGTGTCGACCTCTGGGCCACCGACCTCGACCCGGCGGCCGTCCACTGCGCCCGTCACAACCTCGACGAGCGGGGGACGGTCGTCCGGGGAGACCTGTTCGACGGCCTGCCGGTGTCGTTGCGCGGTCGGTTCCGGGTCATCGCGGCGAACGCGCCGTACGTGCCGACCGACGCGATCCCGTCCATGCCCCCCGAGGCGCGTCTCCACGAGTCGCCGCTCGCCCTCGACGGCGGGGCCGACGGGCTCGACCTCCACCGGCGGATCGCCGCCGAGGTCGGCGACTGGCTGGCGCCCGGCGGCACCCTCGTCCTCGAGACGAGCGAGCGTCAGGCCGCCGACACGCAGGAGGCGCTGGTCGCCGCGGGCCTCCGGGCCCGGGTCGTCCGCGACGACGAGATCGACGGCACGGTCGTCGTCGCCGTCGCGCCCTAGCCGGACGAGCGGCGGCGACCGCGGGTCAGAGGTCGGCCGGCGAGACGAAGTCGACGACGGGGGACTCGGGGGTGCCCGAGATCCGGCAGGTCCACACGGTGGCCGGTCGGCCGTCGGCCAGGTGACCCATGGTGACCGTGGCCACCGCGCCGACGTCGCTGTCGCGCACGTCGTCGGCTTCGTACGCCCAGACGTCGTCCAGGTACGGCAGGTCGGGGTACTCCTGGCCGATCGCCGTGACGCACGCGTGCCACGCGGGGGGCGCCTCCTGGGCCTGGGCCGTGGAGGGAGCGGGCGGCTCGGTCGTCGGCAGCGCGGTGGCGTCGGGCAGCGCCGTCGCGTCGTCCGAGGCCGTCGGCGTGGGCGTCACCGGCGCGGTGCTCGTTGGGTTCGGCGTCGAGGCCGGGTCGCCGGCGGCGCAACCGGACGCGGCACGCACGTGGGCGCGCGCCGCGGGGGCCCGGGC
>NZ_LHOZ01000128.1:0-1576 GCF_001297205.1 Frigoribacterium sp. RIT-PI-h
AGCGGACTCGTCCGCACTCACGTCGCCCGGCGACGTTCGTCAGCTCGGCCCGGGTGCGGACGAGTCCGCTCGCCGTCAGCTCGATCTCGAGCACGAGCGCGAGTCCGGCCACGTCGTCGTGCGCTTCGACCGTGACGACGGCGGCTCCCGCGTCGACCAGCTCGGGACCCGAGGAGGCGCGGGTCGCCTCCGCCTCGCCCGTCACGTCGAGCGCGTCGACCGTGAACCGCGGCGACCAGTCGGCGCCGTCCGAGCGGTGGCCGCCGATCCCGGGCTTGCCCGACCAGCCCGCGTGGTGCTCGGGCAGGATCGCCAGTCGCACCGGCTCGTCCATCAGGTTGTTGACGTACGGCGGCACCGCGGCGGCCGCGAGCGACCGCACGTCGTCGAGCGTCGGCCGACCGAGCGCGGCGCCCCAGTGCACGACCGCCGGAAGGCGCCCGTGGGTGACGTCGAGCAGCAGGCTGACGCCGGCAGCGCTCAGGTGGACGAACGCGTCGGGTGCTTCGGGCACCTCGGACGGCGCGACGAGGCTGGGCGACGGGGTGGGGTGCGACACGGATGCTCCTGACGGCGGCAGATACTTTCGTCTGGGAAGTATCTCGGACGTCGCGCGGGCGTCACAACCCCGTCGAGGTCTCGCCCGGTGTCAGGAGGCGCGGGGCGAGAAGAGCTCGTCGGTCACGTCGGTCGGCTGGTCGCGGAACCAGCGCAGCAAGGTGCGGACCTTGTGCGACGACGACGGGGACAGGTTGCTGAAGCCGTCGCGGCCGACGGCCTTCCCGTCCGTCCCGGGGCCGAAGACGTCGGCGTAGCCCGGGATCACCGCGGCGAGGTCGTCCGTGACGGCTTGGTACCCCATGGTCCAGGCGGGGAACAGCCGGTCCTCGACGCGTTCGTCGACGATCGTGTGCACGGCCGTGTGTCGGGGGTCGCGGGCGATGACCGCGAGGCGCTCTCGAACCGCCTCGTCGGGCCCTTCGAGCACCTGGATGAAACGCCCCTCGCGGTGCAGCAGCATGCCGGTGATGCCCAGGCGGGCGTTGTTCGACCGGCTGGTCATCAGCAGGTTGGCCAGGTCGTCGTCGGTGAAGGGGTACGACGATCGACTGACGTAGACGGTGGACAGCACGGGCGGGCCTCCTCGGGTTCAGGGCTCGACCGAGTCTGCACGTCGTCCGGCCCCGCCGCCCTCCCCAGTTCTGGGCGCTGACACACCTGGCCCTGCCTGGCCCCTCCCCGCCCCTCCCTGCCTTGCCTCCCTGCCTGCCTTGCCCCGCCCGCACAGTGTGCAAATCGCGACGAGACGTCGGCGATCGGCCCCTGCGGGCGTCCGCCAGCGGCGTGTCGAGCTCGGTTGGTCGGGTTCGGTACGCGGGGAGGCGCGGGTCAGGTCGGGTTCGGCACATGAGATGGGTCGGGTCGCGTTCCTCGATCGGGCAGGTGCGGGTCCGGTACGTGAGGAGGCGCGGGTCGGGCACGCGAGGAGGCGCGGGTCCGATGCGGGTTCGGTACCTGAGGAGGCGCGGGGCGGGCACGCGAGGAGGCGCGGGTCCGATGCGGGTTCGGCACGCGG
>NZ_LHOZ01000081.1:0-1454 GCF_001297205.1 Frigoribacterium sp. RIT-PI-h
GGACGGAGGTGGGCGGGGCGGAGGCGCGGCGGGCGACCCGCCCCGAGGTGCCGGTCGGTCGGGGCGTCGCCGGTTCGGCCAGCAGTCGGCGCAGCGCCGCGATCCCGTCGGCGGACGCGCGCCGGGCCGCGTCCGCGCTGATGCCGGTCACCTCGGCGACCTCGCGGTGCGACAGCCCGACGAGGTGGTGGTAGACCACGGCCCGGCGCTGCCCCGGCGGCAGGGTCCGCAACGCCCCGTCCAGTTCGTCCGTGCGAGCCATGGCCTCGTCGTGAGGAGGCGCGGGCTGCGGTTCGGGCACCGTCTCGACCGGGCGGGGGCGGCGGTCCCGCGCCCGCAGCACGTCGATCGCCTTGCGGTGCGCGATGGTCACCAGCCACGCCTCGAGGTTCGTCGACGCGGGCAGCGACGGAAAGGCGACGAGGGCCGCCACGAACGTCTCGCTCCACGCGTCGTCGGTGTCGTGCTCGTCGAGCACGGCCCGGCACACGCGCCACACCGTGCGACCGTGCCGGGCGACCACGCGCTCGAAGGGTTCCACGTCAGAACAGCCGACCGGACTCGGGGCCCGACGGCTGGTCGGCCTCGAGCCCGAGCAGGAACCGTTTGCGGTCGAGCCCGCCGGCGTAGCCGACGAGCGCTCCGCCCGAACCGACCACGCGGTGGCAGGGTACGACGATGCTCAGCGGGTTGAGCCCGTTGGCGGCGCCGACCGCCCGGGCCAGGCCGACGCCGCCGAGCGCGGTCGCGAGCTGCCCGTAGCTGCGCGTCTCGCCGAAGGGGATGTCGCGCAGCAGGTCCCACACCTGCACCTGGAAGCCGTTGCCACGCGGTGCCAGCGGCAGGTCGAAGGAGCGGCGCTCGCCGCCGAAGTACCCACCGAGCTGGCGTTCGACCTCGGCGAAGTCGCTCAGCCCGACGCCGTCCCGCGAGACCGGGCCGAAGCCGGTCGGATCGGGCAGGTGGCGGTGCTCGTCGAAGTAGAGGCCGACGAGGCCCGCCTCGGCCCCGACGACGGTCAGCGTGCCGACGGGGGTGTCGACGGTGGTGTGGACGCTCACGGTGCCTCCTGGCTCTCGGCGATGGTACTCACCCCGTAGACGCGCCAGCGCGACCGGATGTGAGGTCGCCGACCGGACCGGGCCGCGTGATCGGGGTGGGCCGTCGACCAGGTACCCTTGAACGCCCGGTCCGGGCACTCCACGCTGTCGGGTGTGTGTGAGCGTCCGGGTCGGGTCTTCTCGTCTCCGGCGACCGGCTTCCCGTCCGTGTCCGCCCCGGGCTCAGTGGCGGGTGCTGAGCTCGCTCTCGCCCCCCGGGGCGGGCTCGCCCACACCGCCCCCGGGGCCCACCGCCCCGCCGGGGGCCCCGCCGAGCCGCTCGAGCAGCCGCGCCACCCCCGCCGGGCGCGCCCCCCCCCCGCCCCCCCCCGGTCCCCCCGCCCCGCGGCGGGC
>NZ_LHOZ01000021.1:0-1391 GCF_001297205.1 Frigoribacterium sp. RIT-PI-h
GGCTACGACCCGGCCGACTACGACCAGGCCCGCGAGTGGGCCACGGCGGCCGACGGCACCCGCGTGCCCGTGTCGCTCGTCTGGCGCCGTGACGCCGTCCCCGCCGAGGGGCCCTCGCCGGTGCACCTCTACGGCTACGGCTCGTACGAGCACAGCATCGACCCGGGCTTCAGCGTCGCACGCCTGTCGTTGCTCGACCGCGGCGTCGTGTTCGCCGTCGCGCACGTCCGCGGCGGCGGCGAGCTGGGACGCTCGTGGTACGAGGACGGCAAGACGCTCACCAAGAAGAACACCTTCACCGACTTCGTCGCCGTCGCCGACCCCCTGATCGCCGAGGGTCGCACGCCCCCCGAGCTGATGGTGGCCGAGGGCGGCAGCGCGGGCGGCCTGCTGATGGGCGCGGTGGCGAACATCGCCCCCGACCGGTTCGCCGGCATCGTCGCGGCCGTGCCGTTCGTCGACGCGCTGACGAGCATCCTCGACCCCGACCTGCCGCTCACCGTGATCGAGTGGGACGAGTGGGGCGACCCGCTGCACGACCCCGAGGTCTACGAGTACATGCGCGGCTACAGCCCCTACGAGAACGTGCGGGACGACGTCACGTATCCGCGCATCCTCGCGGTGACCTCGATCAACGACACCCGGGTGCTCTACGTCGAACCCGCCAAGTGGGTCGCCAAGCTGCGTGAGGTCGACGCACCGGTGCTGCTGAAGACCGAGATGTCGGCCGGGCACGGCGGCGTCAGCGGCCGGTACGAGTCGTGGCGCGAGCGGGCGTTCGAGATCGCGTGGATCCTCGACGTGCTCGGGCGAGCCTGACCGTCGTGGACCACGTCGCCCTGTTGCGGGGCGTCAACGTCGGCACCGCCAAGCGGGTGGCCATGACCGACCTGCGCCGCGTGGCCGCCGACCTCGGCTTCGAGCACCCCGAGACACTGCTGAACAGTGGCAACCTCGTGTTCGGGGCGCCGGCGGTGCTCGGGCCGGACGACGCGGCCGGGCTGCGGGGCGCGATCGCCGGAGCCACCGGTGTCGACGCCGACCTCGTGCTGCTCGACGCCGACCGGTTCGGGCGGCTGGCCGCGGCGAACCCGCTCCGCGACGACGGGCACGAGGGCCGCGAGGGGCGCGAGCCGAAGCTGCTGTCGGTGGCGTTCGCCGAGGTGCCGGGCGCGCTCGACGGGGTCGCGCCTCCTGACGTCGACCTGGGCGACGAAGAACTGGTCGTCTCGCCCGACGCCGTCTACCAGTGGCTGCCGGCGGGCGTCCTCGCCTCGCGGGTCCCCGCCGCCTGGTGGCGCGGGCTGCCGACCCCGGTCACGGCCCGCAACGACGCCACCGTCCGCAAACTCGAGGCCCTGCTGGCCCGCCGCACCGCCTGACCCCCCCCC
>NZ_LHOZ01000111.1:0-1386 GCF_001297205.1 Frigoribacterium sp. RIT-PI-h
GCTCGCGCCTGCGCAGCCGCCTCGCGACCGAGCAGGGCGCATGGGAGGACGCGCAGAGCGAGCTCAAGCGCATCGAGTCCGACGTCGCCGTCGTCGCCGGGGACGGCTCGGGGTGCTCACTGCACGACGGCGAAGTCCCACGGGTCGGTGCGCAGGTCGCTGAGGGTGACCTCGACGTCGTGCAGCTCACGGCGGAGCTGTTCGGCCGCCGTGTCGAGCCAGAGCCACTCGGCCGCCCAGTGCGACACGTCGACGAGGGCGGGACCGCGACCGAGCCTCATGAGCTCGCGGGCGTCGGAAGCGGGGTGGTGGCGCAGGTCGCTCGTGACGTACACGTCGGCGGCGAGCACCGCCGGGTCGGCCAGCAGTGAGTCGCCGGCACCGGCGCAGAGGGCGACGGTCTCGACGACGCCGTCGGCGTCACCGGCCACGCGGATGCCCGACGCGGTCGGGGGCAGGACGTCGCCGAGCTGGCGGGCGAGGGCGACGAGGGTCATCGCGTGCGGCAGACGGCCGACGATGCCGAGGCCCGTGCCCTCGCTCGTGCCCGGCGTGATCGGTCGCTGCTCGACGAGACCGAGCTGGTGCGCGAGCACGCGCGACGTGCCGGTCTCGACGACGTCGGCGTTGGTGTGGGCGGCGACGAGGCCGCACCCTGCCCGGACGAGCCGCGCGACGACGGCGCCCTTGGTGGTGTCCTCGGCGACCGTCGAGACGCCGTGGAACAACAGCGGGTGATGGACGAGCAAGAGGTCGGCGCCCATGCCGACGGCCTCGTCGACGGTGTCGAGCACGGCGTCGACGGCCAGGTGCACGTGCGTCACGGGCTGGTCGGGGTCACCGACGACCAGGCCGGGAGAATCCCACGACGAGGCACCCGCGAGAGGCCAGAGACGTTCGATGACGGAGTTGACCGAGGCGAGGGTGGACACCTCGACAGCCTAGTCGCGAGCCGTCGAGCGGAACCCCGTGATCATCACCGCGACGATGAACGCCACGACCGCGGCGCCGAGCAGGGCGACGACGACCGAGACCGAGGTCGAGAGGCCGGTCAGGCCCACGGCCCGGACGAGGAAGCCCTGCCAGGCGAACGACCCCAGGTCGCTCAGCAGCAACCCGAAGCCCAGGACGGTGCCGACGACCACGCCGGCCACGACGCCGATCGGACCGCGGCGGGCGACGCGCGTCGCATCGTCGGGGCGGGTCGAGACCGACGCGAGCGCGGTCAGGCCGACGAGGCCGGTGGCGACGGGGACGGCGACGGTCGCGAGGACGGCCGAGGCGACGGCGAGGCCCGGCACGAAGGCCAGCACGACGGCCGCGACGACGATCAGGGCGGCCGTGGCGGCGACCACGAGCGCGAGGGGACGGGGGCCGAGGATGCGG
>NZ_LHOZ01000018.1:0-1376 GCF_001297205.1 Frigoribacterium sp. RIT-PI-h
GAGACACGCGTCCCAGCGTCTGGGGGGACAGGGGTCTCCTCGGAAAGGTCCTGTCGGCCTCGTCGCGACGTCACGTTCCCCTGCTGAAGCAGTTCTTCGTGTTCTTCTTCGTGCTGCTGGCTGCCGGCCTGAGCTCGGTCGTGCCCTGGTTGCTCGTCACGGATGCCCCGTCGATGTGGGCGGGGGTCGTCGCGGCGCTGTTCGGCGTCGGCTTCGCCGCGGCTGCGTCGTCCCAGCCGCGACTGCTCCGGTGGGAGATCGTCATCCCCGCGGTCGATTTCGTCGCCGTGGGTCTCCTCCGCTTCGGAACGGGCGACGGTCGGTCGATCTTCTTGCCGATCATCTTGTTGGCGATCGTGTGGATCGCGGTCTGGCCGGGTCGGCTGAACATCGTCTGGCTACTGATCGGCTCGACCGTGACACTGCTCTTGCCGTTCGCTCTCGACCCCACCGGGCGCGAACCCAGCGAAATCATCCGGTTGGTCTTCGCGTTGGCGATCTACGCCACGATCGGTCTCGCCATCAACGAACTGGCCCGGCAGGCGAGCCTCAAGGTGGACATCTCACGTGCCCAGCAGCACGCCGTCGAACGAGAGATCGAGAGGGCCGCGACCGTCCAGCAGTCCCTCCTGCCCCCGACGACGAGCATCCTCCCCGACATGTTCACCGTGCAGGGAACCTGCATCCCCGCACGGACCGTCGGTGGTGACTTCTACGACTGGTACCCCACCCCGGACGGCATCGCCCTGACGGTCGGAGACGTGATGGGCAAGGGCGTCGGGGCAGGGATGATCGCCGCCGCCGTACGATCCGTGATCCGGAGCTCGAGCGATGACGCCGACCCCGCCGTGGCTCTCCGCCGGGCCACCACCGGCCTGGCGGCGGGGGACGGCGGCGCCGACGTCCGATTCACGACCTGCTTCCATGCCCGCATCACCCCCACGGGAACGATCCGGTGGGCGGATGCCGGACACGGGCTGGCTTTCATCCGACGCGCCGACGGCGAGGTCGAGCACCTGCAGGCGTCCGACCTTCCGGTCGGACTCGGCGACGAGTGGACCTCGCACACCCAGCAACTCGAGGCAGGGGACACCCTGGTCTGCGTCAGCGACGGCGTCCTCGACCTCTTCGACGACGACCTCGTCGCCATCAGGCGCTTCACGGAGCTCCTCGCCTCGACGGGCATCCCGTCGGAGATCATCCGGAAGCTCATGGAACTGACGAACGCCGAGGACCAAGCCGACGACGTCACGGTCATCGCTGCGTCGTTCGACCCCGCACTCATCACTGCCTAACGACGGATATCGGCAAAGGCACGGCGACTTTGCAGCGGGGCCTGACCACCTCGTGCCGTTGTCGTCTGCCCGTTAGACGGT
>NZ_LHOZ01000092.1:0-62399 GCF_001297205.1 Frigoribacterium sp. RIT-PI-h
GCTGGCGGCGGGAAGGTGGGCTTCGTGCCCAACCGTGCGGCTCGCCCGTTGGGCCGTGGGCGGCGGGGGGCCGTGGGCCCCGTGGTGCCGCCCCTCGACAACGCGTTCTTCACGCCGATCATCGCCGGGGCCCAGGCCGCGGCGGGCGAGGCCGACCTGCAGCTGACGGTCGCGGTCCACCCGTTGGCCGAGGCGGGCGAGCTGGCCGCGTTCGAGCGGCTGTCACACCAGGTCGACGGGTTCATCGTCGTGGCCCCGCGCGGTGCCGACGACGTCGTGCGGGCCGCGACGGGCCACAAGCCGACCGTGCTCGTCGACCGCGAGGTGGCCGGGGCGTCGTCGGTCGTGGCCGACACGGCGGCCGCGTTCGGTTCGCTCGTGGCGCGCTTCGTCGCCGAAGGGCACGAGCGCGTCGCCTACCTGGGCGGGCCCGGCGGCTCGTGGCGGACGTCCAGCGCGCGGCGGCGGTGGTCGAGGCCGCCGCCGGCCGGGCCGAACTCACCGTGCTGGGGCCCTACCCGTCCACCTTCGAGGCCGGGGTCCGGGCGAGCGACGACGTCCTCGCCTCCGGGGCGACGGCCGTCGTTCCCTACGCCACGGCGATCGGGCTCGGCCTGATGTTCGTCCTCCGGGCCGACGAGCACCGCGACCGTTCCGTCACGGTCAGCTCGGAACGCATGGTCGTCGACGCCCTCGGGCTGGTGGGGGTCCCGGCGATCGACGTCGACGGCGAGCACCTGGGGCGGGTCGCGGCCGGTCGACTGCTCGAGCTGTTGGCACCGGGCGGGCCGTCCGAGCCGACGACCACGCGCCTCCCGGTCCCGGTCCGCTGGCCCTGACCTCGTCGGCGGGCTCCGACGACCTGCGCTAGGCGTCCGGCGCGGCTCAGCGGTAGTCGGCAGGCCAGGCGAAGGCCGGAGGCGCGGTGACCGTCTCGCCGATCGGCGCGAGCACGAGGTCGATGCGCTCGAAGTCCCGCAGCGGGATGCCGGCCGGATCGGCCGTGTAGGGGCTGCCCCCGACGAAGGTGTGCAGCTCGAGTCCGTCGTCGTGCCCGAGCGACCCCACGCCCTGTCCGTCGAGTGCGACGTCCCACTCGCTGAAGAGCTGCCCCAGGACGAAGGTCTCGCGCGTGGGCGACTCGACGTGCACGATGCCGCTCGTGTCGTGCGTGTGGATCTCGGCGGCGAACTTGGCGTCGGAGTCGTGTCCGATGTCACCGGGCACGGTGACCGCCTGCCCGTCGACGGTGATCGAGAGGTGCGTGTGCACGTGCATGGCGAGGTCCTGGCCCCAGACGTTCTCGAGGCCGGCGGCGGCCGCCCGGGTCTCGAGCTGGTCGGTCGCCGGGCGACCCCACGGAGGCGCGGCCACGGCCCCGCGGACGTTCAGCGGGTTGCCGCTCTGCACCACGGCCACACCGACCCCGCCCGTCACGAGGACGACGAGTGCGAGCAGCCCGGCCAGCACCTCGCCCGAGAGTCGTCGGCGAGGTCGGCGCGCGCGGTCGCTCATCGCGTCGGACCGGCCTTCGCATCGGCCTCGGAGGTGCTGCGGACGCGGTCCACGAGCTCGCGCCACGGCCCCGTGACCTGCTGCTCGGGCAGCTTGGCCTTGCGGGTCGGGCGGGTCTCGGCCGTGATGACCCACATGAAGCGGTCGGGTTGCACCGCCTGGGCGGACGCCGGGGCCTGCGACCACGGCACCTGGTCGATGAGGACGAGCCACGACTCGGTGTCGGGCTCGGCGTCGACGTCCACCGACCAGCTGCGGGTGAGGCCGGCGAAACCACCGGAGCGCGACACGGTGACCTTCATGGGCGCGATGTTACCCCGGCGGTGTCCGCGGCCGCGGGGTCCGGCGCCGACCGGTCTCAGGCCGCAGGGGTGACCCCGACGCCCTCCCACCCGGCCGAGGTCGCCCGGGTCTCGTCGGAGTCCGCTCCGTACCGTGCCGTGGCGGCCTCGACCGTCGCCGCCGCGAACTGGGCGAAGGTGGCCTCGGTCGACAGGGTGCCGCCGGTGAGCGTGTCGTACCAGACCTGACCGGCGCGCAACCAGGCCTCGCCCCCGAGGGCCTCGGCGACCAGGTAGAAGGCGCGGTTGGGGATGCCCGAGTTGAGGTGGACCCCGCCGTTGTCGTCGGTGGTCTCGACGTAGTCGTCCAGGTGGCCGGGTTGGGGGTCCTTGCCGAGGACGTCGTCGTCGTAGGCGGTGCCCGGAGCCTTCATCGACCGCAGCGCCCGACCCTGCACCTCGGGGGTGAAGAGTCCCTCGCCGATCAGCCAGGTCGCCTCGTCGGCGGTCTGGCCGAACAGGTGCTGTTCGACGAGCGCCCCGAACACGTCGCTGACCGACTCGTTGAGCGCACCCGACTGCCCCTGGTAGGTGAGGTTCGCGGTGTACTGCGTGACGCCGTGGGTGAGTTCGTGCCCGATGACGCTGACCGATGCCGTGAAGCGCTCGA
Organism: Frigoribacterium sp. RIT-PI-h; assembly: GCF_001297205.1. Classification (NCBI taxonomy): domain Bacteria; kingdom Bacillati; phylum Actinomycetota; class Actinomycetes; order Micrococcales; family Microbacteriaceae; genus Frigoribacterium; species Frigoribacterium sp. RIT-PI-h. The sequence goes on from NZ_LHOZ01000092.1 coordinate 2,467, forward strand.
ACACCTCTCCGTCTCCGTCGCCGAACACCATGCGCTCGCCGTTCCAGAAGGCGTTGTCGTAGTCCTGGCCGTAGTGGACGGTCGCATCGAGGGGCAGGCCCGCGCCGTCGATCGACGACCGCCCGTACACCTCGCGGAACAGGGCGTAGGTGGCGCCGAGGGCGTCGTACGCCTCGGTGGCGGCGACGTCGTCGGTGGCCGGTTCCCCTTCACCGCGCACGCGCACGCCGGGCAACTCTTCGGTGCCCTGCGCGTCGAAGACCGTGCGCTCGAGCACGGCCTCGCCACCGAGTGCCCCCTGCACCACCGGGGGAGTCGCGTTGCGGTCGACGGCTTCCATCGCGAGCAGGCCGTTGCGCGCGGCCTGCGGCGCCCGGTGCAGGCGGGGCGAGTCGGCCTCGGCGAGGTGAGCGAGCAGGTACGGGGGGACGATGAACCGCGACATGCGTGCACTCTCGCACGGGCCCCCGACATCGGGCCGGACTGTTCACATGATCGTGACGTACCGGTCGGTCGCCCGTCGCCGGACGGACGACCGCGGCCGCGAGGGCGGAGGCGTCCGTCCTTCCGGCTACCGTTGACGGCATGACCGTCACCGATGCCTCCTCGTTCGTCGACAGCAAGATCGCCGTCGTCCCCGACTTCCCGAAGCCCGGCATCCTCTTCCGCGACGTCACGCCGCTCTTCTCCGACGCCGACGCGTTCGCCACGGTGACCACGGCGCTCTCCGAGCCCTTCGACGGCGGGTTCGTCGCCGTCGCCGGCATCGAGGCGAGGGGCTTCGCGCTCGCCGGCGCCATCGCGATCGAGCAGGGCGTCGGGGTGCTCACCGTGCGCAAGGCGGGCAAGCTGCCCGGCGAGGTCCTCAGCGAGAGCTACGCCCTCGAGTACGGCGAGGCCACGCTCGAACTGCGTCCGAACCAGATCCCCGCGGGGTCGAGCGTCCTGATCGTCGACGACGTGCTCGCGACCGGCGGCACGGTCGAGGCGACCGTCACCCTGCTCGAGCGCGCGGGCTACGTCGTGGCCGGCGTCGCCGTGCTGCTCGAGCTCGACGGTCTCGGCGGCCGGGCCCGGCTCGAGGGCCACGTCCCCGTGCACGCCCTCTCGTCCGCCCCCGCCTGACACCTCACGCCTGACACCTCGCGCCTGACGTCTCGCGCCTGACGCCTCGCATCAGGCGACGGGCGCCGACCGGCCTCAGGCGAACGAGCGCGCGGCCTCGAGCGCCCCGGGGAAGAGCAGCCCCGCCCCGCCGAGCAGGCAGGCGAGGGCGACGAGCACGAACACGCCGACCCACACGACGCCCGGCACCCGGGTCAACCCGGCGAGCTGGTCGGCGTCCGACGCGGTCGAGCGTGAGCGACGCCGGCTGCGCTGCAGCTCGAGCGACGCGCGCAGCGCTCCGAAGCCCAGCACCGACGTCACGACGAGGCCGAACACGGCCTGCCAGGTCGGTGAGGCGAAGAACGTCACGACGACGACGAGGGCGGCGCCCAGCACCACCACCCAGAGCCCGAACCAGTTGCGGATCTGCACGAGCATCAGCGCGAGCAGCAGCAGCAGCGCCCAGAGCAACCCGGCCGCGTAGCCCGCCGACAGCAGCCAGGCGGCGCCCAGGGCGGCGATCGCGGGTGCGGTGTAGCCGGCGAGGAGCGTGATGATCATGCCCGGCCCGGTCCGCGGCCCCTTCGACACGGTGAGGCCCGAGGTGTCCGAGTGCAGCCGGATGCCCGTCAGTCGCCGCCCGGTCAGCACCGCGGCGAGCCCGTGCCCGCCCTCGTGCACGACGGTGACGGCGTGCCGGACCGTGTGCCAGGTGCCCGGCAGCAACACCAGCAGCAGGCCGGCGGCCACGCTGCCGAGCAGCCACGAGCCGGGCAGGGGAGCGGCGAGCTGGCTGATCCGGGCCCAGAGGTCGGTGAGTGCGTCCACCCGACGAGCCTAGGAGGCGCGGTGCGCGCGGTCGGACACCGCGCCTCCTCGGCCCTGCCGCGGTCGCCCCCGGGGCGGGTCGTCCTCCAGGCTGATCTTCCGCCGTTCCGGGCGTCCTCCCACCCACCGGTGCCGCACGATGGACGGATGCGTCGCGCCGTCCTCCTCCTGCTCACCCTCGTCTACCTCGCCGGGGTCGCCTGGATGACCCTGCGCCCGAGCGTCTACGACGCGAACACCGGGGCGCTCCTCTGGCGGGCGCTCGACGTCTTCGCCCGGCACGACGAGACCTCGTGGATCACCTTCGCCCGGGTCGAGGCCGCCGCGAACGTGGCGATGTTCGTCCCGATGGGCATGTTCCCGGCGCTGCTGCTGCCCAAGCGGTTCTGGTGGGTCGGCATCGTGGTGGGCTTCGCCGCGACGGTGGGCATCGAGACCCTCCAGGCGACGTACCTGTCGGCGACGCGGTTCTCCGACCCGCAGGACCTCGTGATGAACACCCTCGGGGCGGCGATCGGCGCGGCGTTCGTCGGACTCGTCCTGCCCCGGCGGCGTCGCGGTCGGAGCCGACCGCGACAGGGAGCGGCGTCGCCCGTCTGGTAAGCTCCTCAGGTTGCCGTCTGAACGGCCGCGGAGAAAGAGAGCTCGCACATCCGGTGACGAGCACCGCGCAACGAACTGAAAGGGGATCCATCAATGGCACTCGCACCTGACGTCAAGACCCGGATCATCGAAGAATACGCGACCCACCCCGGCGACACCGGATCCCCCGAGGTCCAGGTCGCCGTGATGACGCAGCGCATCCTCGACCTGACCGAGCACCTCAAAGAGCACAAGCACGACCACCACTCGCGTCGTGGTCTGCTGCTGCTCGTCGGCCAGCGCCGTCGCCTCCTGGGCTACCTGTCCAAGGTCGACATCGAGCGCTACCGTACGCTCATCGGTCGTCTCGGCCTGCGCCGCTAGTCTTCGCGCTCCGAACGTCTCGACGACGGCCCCCTCGGCACGCAGCTCCTGCTGCACGCCGAGGGGGCCGTTCTCTCGTCCCCCGGCCAGATGGACGTCGCCCCCTGCGGCCGGATCCGACGCCTCAGTACCAGTTGTTCGCGACCGAGTGCGCCCACGCGGAGCACATGGTGCCGTAGCTGCTCTGGATGTACGAGATGCCCCAATCGACCTGGGTGCGGTAGTTCGTCTGCCAGTCCAGCCCGAACGAGGCCATCTTGTTGCCTGGCAGCGACTGGGGGATGCCGTAGGCCCCGCTGGACGGGTTGGACGCGTTGGTGCGCCAGCCGGACTCCTTGTTCCACAGCTGCACGAGGCAGGTGTACTCGGCCCCGCCGCCGACCTTCGTGGCGGCGTAGGCCTTCGCGCCGGCCGGATCGTTGACGGCACCGACCGGGGGAGCCGTGCCGCCGCCGCCCGAACCGCCGCCGCCCGTTCCGGGTGCCGAGCCTCCGGACGAGGCGCCGCCTCCCGACGATGTGCCGCCGCCTCCCGACGAGCCCGCCGGCGCCTTCGGTGCCGACGCGGCTTGGGCCTTCGCCGCCGCCTGCTGCGCCGCGAACGCCTGCTGCGCCGCCACCCCGCTCCGGTACTGCTGTTCGAGCTCGGCCGTCGAGTCCTTGAGCGCGGCGAGCTGGGCATAGAGGTCGGCGGACCGCTGGGTGGCGTCGGCGACCTCGGTGTCCGCGGTCGGCTGCGCCGCAGTGGCCTGGTCGGCCGCGGCCTGCGCGTCGCGGGCGAGGGCGTCGCGCCGATCGGCCGCGGTGGACGCCTGCTCGCTGAGCGAGGACACCGTGTTGCTCGCCCTGGTCGCATCGGCCAGCACCGTCTGCCACCGTGCGCCGAGTTGCGTCAACGAGCCCAGCTGGTAGAGGGCGGCCCCGGGGTCGGGCGACGTGAAGAGGTCGGTGCCCATGGTCTGCGTGCCGCCGGTGCGGAACAGGCTGCCGGCCAGCTGGCCGGCCTCCTGCTTCGCGGTGTCGGCGGTCGCCCGCGCACGCTCGGCGTCCGCGGCGAGTTCGTCCGCCCGTCGCGAGGCGGCCGCGAGGTCCGCCCGCGCCGTCGCGTTCGCCTGGTCGGCGAGGACGGCCTCGTCGCTGCGGTCGGACGCGGCCTTCTCGAGGCTGTCCAGCGACGCGTCGATCAGGTCGACCTGCGCCTGGGTCGCCGCGGCGTTCCCCTTCGCGGCCTCCACCTGAGCCCAGGTCGGGTACCCCGCGGCGGACGCGGCGGACGGCGCCACGAGCATCGCCAGGACGAGAGCCGAGGAGGCGCCGGTCGCCACCGCGAGACGGCTCGCGCGACGATCCCGGCCGGACCTGTCGTGAGCACGCATGATCTCGACCCTAACGCCGTCCCCCCGGCCCCGCGCCTCCCCGTCCGGGCGACACCCGCCGTGCGCACCCCGGCCTGGCGGGCGCGAGTGCTAGAGTCGCGCTCGGAGCAGGCCGGTACGGCTGCTGGTCACCGGTGGTGACAGGCGGAATGCCCCGACCGGCGCCGAGCGTCCGGGTCGGGTGCGGGGTCCGACCGTTTCTACTGTTGGCCAGACGTGCCACCGCCTCCGTCGCGTTGTCGCACGTGCATGTCGCCATGCCGTCCACGCCGCCCGCTCCCGGTACACATCGATGCCCACACGGGGCCTCGATGCAAAACAAAGAGGAGTAGCCCCCACATGGAGGGTCCAGAGATCAAGTTCGGCGAAGCCGTCCTCGACAACGGCAAGTTCGGCAAGCGCACCATCCGATTCGAGACCGGTCGTCTCGCGCAGCAGGCTCAGGGAGCCGTCGCTGCCTACCTCGACGAAGACACCATGCTTCTGTCGGCCACGAGCGCCAGCAAGAAGCCGAAGGACAACTTCGACTTCTTCCCGCTCACCATCGACGTCGAAGAGCGTTCGTACGCCGCGGGCAAGATCCCCGGCTCGTTCTTCCGTCGCGAGGGTCGCCCCTCGACCGAGGCCATCCTGGTCTGCCGCCTCATCGACCGGCCGCTGCGTCCTTCGTTCGTCGAGGGTCTGCGCAACGAGGTCCAGGTCGTCATCACGGTGCTGAGCATCGCTCCCGACGAGTTCTACGACGCGCTCGCGATCAACGCGGCCAGCGCCTCCACCCAGATCTCGGGTCTGCCGTTCTCCGGGCCGATCGCCGGTGTGCGTCTCGCCCTCATCGGCGACCAGTGGGTCGCCTTCCCCAAGGCCAGCCAGCTCGCCGACGCGGTCTTCGACCTGACCGTCGCGGGCCGTGTCGTCACCGACGCCGCCGGCAACGAGGACGTCGCGATCATGATGGTCGAGGCCGAGGCCACCGAGCACGCCTGGGGTCTCATCCAGGGCGGCGCCACGAAGCCCGACGAGGCGATCGTGGCCCAGGGCCTCGAGGCCGCCAAGCCCTTCCTCAAGCAGCTCGTCGACGCCCAGGCGACGATGGCCGCCCAGGCCGCGAAAGAGATCGCCGACTACCCGGTCTTCCTCCCCTACACCGACGAGGTGCTCGAGGCCGTCACGGCCGCCGCCGGCACCGAACTCGCCGAGGTCTACAAGATCGCCGGCAAGATCGAGCGACAGGACGCCGACGACGCCCTCAAGTCGCGCGTGAAGGACGTCATCGCCGCCAAGGTCGACGCGGGCGAGCTGCCCGACACGGCCCTCGGTCAGGTCGGTGCCGCCTACAAGTCGGCCACGAAGAAGGTCGTCCGCGACCGCATCCTCACCGAGCAGATCCGCATGGACGGCCGCGGCCTCGCCGACATCCGTCCGCTCGACGCCGAGGTCCAGGTCATCCCGCGCGTCCACGGCTCCGCCATCTTCCAGCGCGGCGAGACCCAGATCATGGGCGTCACCACGCTGAACATGCTCAAGATGGAGCAGCAGATCGACTCGCTGAGCCCGGTCACCAAGAAGCGCTACCTGCACCACTACAACTTCCCGCCCTACTCGACCGGTGAGACCGGCCGCGTGGGTTCGCCGAAGCGTCGCGAGATCGGGCACGGCTTCCTGGCCGAGCGCGCCCTCGTCCCGGTGCTGCCCAGCCGCGAAGAGTTCCCCTACGCCATCCGTCAGGTGTCCGAGGCCCTCGGCTCCAACGGCTCGACGTCGATGGGCTCGGTCTGCGCGTCGACCCTGTCGCTGCTCAACGCCGGTGTGCCCCTCAAAGCCCCGGTCGCCGGCATCGCCATGGGCCTCGTCTCCGACACGGTCGACGGTCAGACCCGCTACGCGGCCCTGACCGACATCCTCGGAGCCGAAGACGCCCTGGGCGACATGGACTTCAAGGTGGCCGGCACGAGCGAGTTCGTCACGGCGATCCAGCTCGACACCAAGCTCGACGGTCTGCCGACCGCCGTGCTCGACGCCGCCCTCAAGCAGGCGAAAGAGGCGCGTACCGCGATCCTCGGTGTGCTCAACTCGGCGATCGACGCCCCCGACGAGATGGCCCCGACCGCGCCCCGCGTGATCTCGGTCCAGATCCCTCAGGACAAGATCGGCGAGCTGATCGGCCCCAAGGGCAAGACGATCAACGCCATCCAGGACGAGACCGGCGCCGACATCAGCATCGAAGAAGACGGCACCGTCTACATCGGTGCCGTCGACGGTCCGTCGGCCGAGGCCGCCCGTGCCCAGGTCAACGCGATCGCGAACCCGACCAACCCCGAGATCGGCGAGCAGTTCCTCGGAACGGTCGTCAAGATCGCGTCGTTCGGTGCGTTCGTCTCGCTCCTCCCCGGCAAGGACGGCCTGCTGCACATCAGCGAGGTCCGCAAGCTCGCCGGCGGCAAGCGCGTCGAGAACGTCGAGGACGTCCTCGGCGTCGGCCAGAAGATCCTCGTCGAGATCACCAAGATCGACGACCGCGGCAAGCTCTCGCTGGCCCCGGTCGTGGCCGACGAGGCCGACACCGACTCGAGCGGAGCGACCGAGCAGTCGACCGACGAGTCCGTCGACGCGTAGTCAGCACGCCACGAAGGGCCCGTTCCGACCTCGGTCGGGGCGGGCCCTTCGCCGTCGGCGCCCCGCTCTCGGGTCGCGATCGGACCAGGAGGCGCGTCCCCCGGATCGGGGCGGCGACACGGCGTAACGATTGGGTGCGGTGGCGGCGGAAACCGGGCGCGTGGTCGTATTCTTGACGACGGAGGGCGAACCATACCCCATGCGATCGCACAGAGTCGCATCGGGGGTTCGCGACGAGAAGGGGGCGGCGTGACCGAGACGACGGCCGAGCTCGCCCGTTCCGCCACGTCCGACTTCGCTGCCGCTGCCGCCGTCGCGGCCGCCGCGGCCCGGGCCTCGTCCGCCCAACCCACCGTTCCGGTCGACCTCGGCATCATCCAACCGCGCCGGCGCCTCGGACTCTCCGACCTCAAGGTCTTCCCCCTGGCCCTCGGCGGCAACGTCTTCGGCTGGACGGCCGACCAGGCCGAGACGACCTCCGTGCTCGACTCCTACTTCGACCTCGGCGGCAACTTCGTCGACACGGCCGACTCCTACGCAGGCGGCCGCAGCGAGATCATGATCGGGTCGTGGATGCGCTCTCGCCGATCCCGAGACGACATGGTCGTCTCCACCAAGGTGGGCAAGAGCGCCGACAACCCCGGGTTGACTCCGCGGGCGATCGAGCGAGCCGTCGAGGCCTCCCTCGAGCGGCTCGGCACCGATCGCATCGACCTCCTCTACCTGCACGTGGACGACACCGAGGTGGCGTTCGAGCGCACGTTGTTGGCCGTCGACCACCTCATCCGGGTGGGCAAGGTCCGATGGTTCGGGGGCTCCCACCACTCGGGCAATCGCCTCTACGAGGCCCGCATCGCGGCGGGGATGCTCGGCATCGCCCCGATGGTGGCCCTGCAGAACCAGTACAACCTCCTCGACCGGGCCGAGTACGAGAAGGGCCTGGCTCACGTCGCCACACAGCAGCGTCTCGCCGTGATGCCGCGCTTCGCCCTCGCGAGCGGCTTCCTCGCGGGCAAGTACCGCTCCCGCTCCGACGTCGCGCACAGCCCCCGTCGTCGCGTCCTGGCGAAGTACCTCTCCAAGAGAGGGCTCAAGGTCGTGCACGAGCTCGACCGCATCGCGTCCGTCCACGAGGTCTCGAGTGCCGCCATCGCGCTCGCCTGGCTGCTCGCCAAGCCGAACGTCGTGGCGCCGGTCGCGAGTGCGACGAACGCCAAACAGGTCTACGAACTCGCACAGGCCGCGCGGGTCCAGCTCACGCGCAACCAGGTGCTCGACCTCGACCGCGCCTCCGCTTGACCGTCAGGTGACGTGGTCGACCGGTGCCCCGCGGGGTGCCTGACGACAACGCCCCCGGCCACGCGGGCGTCCGATGTGGTCGGCCGGTGACCTAGGCGGCGAGGAGTCGTTCCGCCGTGCGGCGGAGCGACGCTGCCGCCGCGATAGCGTCGCCGGCATAGGCGCCCACCTGGGCACCGTCCAGGGCGAGGACGAGATCGTCGGCAGCGTCGCCCGGCAAAGGGTGGTCGGCCGCCTTGAAGAGCGAGACCATCTCGCCCGTCAGCCACTCGCGGTGCTCGGCGATGGCGACGCGCACGGGGTGGGTCGGGTCGCTGAACTCGGACGCCGCGTTCGCGAAGGCCGAGCCTCGGAACGACACGGTCTGGACCCGGGCGACGACGACGTCGAGGTAGGCCTCGAGGGTCGCGCGACCACCGTCGTGGGCCTCGACGAGGGCCGCCAGCTCGGCGGCCTCGAGGTCGTGCCGGCCGGCGAGGTACTCGAGCACGAGCGTGTCCTTCGCGCCGAAGTGCTTGTAGAACGTGGCCTTGGTCACCGAGGACTCGGCGATGAGGCGGTCGACGCCCACGACGCGGACGCCCTCGTCGTAGAAGAGGCGGTCTGCGGTCGTGAGGACCCGGACCCGAGCGCCGGGGACGGGGGAGTCGGCGCGAGGGCGACCAGGGAGACGCTGGACGGCCGGTTGGGGGGAATCGACCGTCACAGCGTGGCTCCTTGGGACGTCTCGGCTTGAAGCCGCGTGGGGGACGCGCGCTCCGGACCTTCTGACGACGTCCGACCAGCCGCCGACGGCGACCATCAGGGGGGATGGGGTCGACGTCGGTGTATCGACTCTAACACTGATGAGGACAAACAGAGTTGTCTGTTTGTCCCCAAGATCGTCCCCCAATCCGGGTGCCAGCCGTACCGAGCCGCTCACGGACGACTGCAGGGGAGGTCGCCTAGGCTCGACCTGATGAACGGCCCTGTCTCCTTCCCACTCGACGAGGTCGAGATATCCTTCCGCGCCACGGGCGACGCGCTCGTGAGGCGTACCGTGCTGCCCTCCGGCGTCCGCGTGCTCAGCGAGCGCATGCCGGGTGCTCGCAGCACGACCATCGGCCTGTGGGTGGCGGTCGGTTCCCGCGACGAGTCCGATGCCGAACGGGGGTCGACGCACTTCCTCGAGCACCTCCTCTTCAAGGGCACGCCGACCCGCTCGGCCCTCGACATCGCGGTGTCGTTCGAGTCGGTCGGCGGTGAGCACAACGCCGCGACCGCCAAGGAGTACACCTGCTACTACGCCCGGGTGCGCGACGTCGACCTCGACGACGCGATCGACGTGCTGAGCGACATGGTGACCTCCTCGACCCTCGACCCGGCCGAGTTCGAGACCGAGCGCGGGGTGATCCTCGAAGAGCTCGCGATGGCGGACGACGATCCCGCCGACATGGCCGGTGAACGGCTCTTCGAGTCGGTCTTCGGCGACCATCCGCTCGGGCGTCCGATCGGAGGCTCACCCGAGAGCATCCGTGCCGCGGCACGCGACGACGTCGACCGGCACTACCGCGAGAACTACCGTCCCCGAGACCTCGTCGTGTCCATCGCCGGTGCTGTCGACCACGACCGCGCCCTCGACCGGTTGACGGCGGCGCTCAACCGGGCAGGGTGGCCCACCGACGCGGCGTCGCCCGTACCGCGTCGCGACGATGCGCCCGTCGGACTCGTCGCCGGCGAACCGCTGCAGGTGATCCGTCGTCCCCTCGAGCAGGCCACCGTCCTGCTGGGCCTGCCGGGCATCTCCGTCGGGGACGACCGCCGACCCACGTTGGCCGTGGTGAATTCGGTGCTGGGCGGGGGCATGTCGTCCCGCCTGTTCCAAGAGATCCGTGAGCGCCGTGGACTCGCCTACTCGGTCTACTCGTTCGCCCCGAGCTATTCGGACGCCGGTCTCTTCGGGCTCTACGCCGGGTGCACCCCCGCCAACGCCGGAGACGTCGCCCGCCTCATGCTCGACGAGCTCGCCGGACTCGCCGTCGACGGCATCACCGACGACGAGCGTCGTCGGGCCCTCGGCCAGTTGGGAGGGGCTGCAGCCCTCGCCCTCGAGGACAGCGACACCCGCATGAACCGCCTCGGTCGAGCCGAGATCTCGACGGGTGAGTTCGTCGACCTCGACACGTCCCTCGCCCGCGTCGAGGCCGTGACCTCCGACGACGTCCGGTCGCTGGCGGCCCAGCTCCTCTCGGGCCCCTTGTCGACGGTCGTGGTCGGCGAGGTGGACGAGACGTCCTTCCCCGTCCCGACGACGACGTCGGGATCGACCCCTCGATGAACCAGGAGACGACGGTGTCCCACTACCTCTACCTCGTCCGGCACGGCGAACAGCAGGACGCCGAGCACGGGCTGCCCGACGGGCCCCTCAGTGAACGGGGCAAGCGCCAGGTGCGCCTGCTCGCCGAACGGCTCGGCGGCGTTCCCTTCGACGCGGCGTGGCACTCGCCGCTCGAGCGCGCCGAAGAGACGGCCGCCATCATGACCGAGCGCATGCCCGCGCTCGAATCGCAGCCCTCGACCCTCCTCTTCGACTGCGTGCCGTCCGGCCCGACGTCCGACATGCCGTCGTCCTACAAGCCGTTCTTCGGCGGGGTCACGGACGAGCAGATCGAGGCCGGGCAGGCCCAGATGGCCGACGCCGTCGCCGAGTGGCTCACCCCGGCCCGAGAGGACCGCCACGACCTGCTCATCACGCACAACTTCGTGATCGGATGGTTCGTCCGCGAGGTGTTCGGGGCGCCCGACTGGCGGTGGATGGGCGTCAACCAGGCCAACGCGGGGTTGACGATCATCCGGGTGCGGTCGGCGAAGCCGCCCGAGCTCGTGACGCACAACGACCTCGGCCACCTTCCGGTGGAGCTGCGCACCGGTCTGCCGGTCGAACAGCCTTTCTGACCCGTCGTCCGCCGGGGCCGCCCTTCGTCAGGCGGTGCCGTGCGGGGTCTCTGCCCGGACGGTCTTGCCGTACCAGGTCGTCGCGTTCGGGTTCGCGTTGTAGGGCTCGATCGTCACGTACCCCGCGCTGCGGTACAACCCTCCGGCAGCTGCCAGGCTGTCGTTGGTGTCGAGGACGATCTCGTCGGCACCGAACGCGGAGGCCCGACGTTCGAGCTCGTCGAGCAGCGCCCGACCGAGGCCCTGCCCCCGACCGGCGGGACGCACGTAGAGGTGCTTGACCTCGTACCGCACGGCCCCCGAGGCCGAGGGCGCGATGAGTCGGATGCCGCCGCACGCGGCCGGCTCGGCGGCCCGGCCGGGGTCCGAGCCCGCCGGTTCGCCGTCGAGGACGACGAACGCGCCGCCCGGGGGCACGAAGGCCGTGGCGTCGGGCAGGGTCGTCGTGTAGCTGCCCTGTGCCGAGGGGAACGTGGTCTCGCGCTCGGTGAAGTACTCGGTCAGGAGGGCGGCGGCATCGGGGGAGGAGACGCTCGTCTCGCGGAACCGGGGCATGCCCTCCATGTTAGGTCGGGGTACCGCCCTCGTCGGTCCGGGTGCCCCCGGTAGATTGGACGGCATGACTTCGCGCATCGCCGTGGTGGGAGCCACCGGCACCCTCGGCTCGTTCATCGTCGACCTCGTCGAGCGCACCCCGGGCCTCGAGCTCCACGCCGGTCTCTCGTCCCGTGACGACCTCGACGACGTCCTCGGCGCCGACCTCGTCGTCGACGTCACGCACCCGGCCGTCAGCCCGGGGATCGTCGAGCACGTCGTCCGGGCGGGCATCCCGGTGCTCGTCGGCACCTCGGGCTACAACGCCGAACGGTTGGCCCGTCTCACGACGGTCGTCGCCGACGCGGGTGGTCCTGGCGTCCTGGTGGTGCCGAACTTCTCGATCGGTTCGGTCCTCGCGACACGGTTCGCCACCCTCGCGGCGCGTTTCTACGAGTCCGTCGAGATCGTCGAGGCGCACCACCAGGGCAAGGTCGACTCGCCCTCGGGCACGGCCGTCCGTACGGCCGAACTCATCGCCGAGGCCCGTCGTGACCTCGGCCCGGTGTCGGCGCCGCACGCCGACCAGCGGGCCAGGGGGCAGCAGGTGGCGAGCGTGCCGGTGCACAGCATGCGCCTGCGCGGCATCGTCGCGAAGCAGGAGGTCGTCTTCGGCGGAGAGGGCGAGACCCTCACGCTCACGCACGACACGCTCTCGCAACGCGCCTACGAGCAGGGGCTCCGCGTCGCCATCGAGGCCGCCCCCGGCGTCACCGGAGTCGTGGTGGGCCTGGACGCCGTCCTGCCCCTCGAGTCGTGAAGGGGCGTACCGCAGCGCTCCTCATGGCGCTGCTCCTGCTGCTCTACGTCGTGCTGGTCGGTCAACGAGCCGTGCTGTTCCTGTCGACCGGCGAGCCGGTGGCGATCGCGCTCGGCGTCGCCCTGCTCGTCCTTCCCCTCCTGGGGCTCTTCGCCCTCGTGGTCGAACTGCGCTTCGGTCTCCGCACGCAGCAGATCGTCCGACAACTCGCGGACGAGGGCGAGCTGCCGGTCGACGACCTGCCGCGCCGCACCTCCGGGCGGTCCGAGCGGGAGGCGGCGGCCGCCGCGTTCCCGGCCTACAAGGCAGCCGCCGAGGCGGCCCCCGACGACGGGCGGTCGTGGTTCCGGCTCGGCCGGGCCTACGACGCCTGCGGCGCCCGCCGACGGGCACGCCAAGCCCTGCGCTGGGCCATCAAGCTCCGGCGCGAGACGGCCGGCTGATCTCGCCGGTCCGGGTCGAGCGAATGGTCAGAGCGCGTCGACGAACGCCGACAGTGCGTCCTCGACCGTGCGGTGCTCGAACACGAATCCGTCGCGCTCGAGCGCTTCGGGGACGACCTGCTGGCTGGGCAGCAGCATCTCGCGCCCGGCCTCCTGCATGGCGGTCGAGATGACGACCTCGGGCACGCCCAGCAGGTAGGGACGGTGCAGGTCGGACGCCAGGGTCCGCGTGATCAGGTCACTCGTCGCCGGCGTGGGCCCGACCAGGTTCACGGGACCCGACACGGCCGACGTGAGCAGGTGCACGATCGCGGCGGCCTCGTCGTGCAGGCTGATCCACGGCCAGAACTGGTCGCCGGTGCCCAGTCGCGAGCCGAGGCCCAGCTTGGTGAGCGGCAGCAGGGGCTTGAGCGCGCCTCCTCCGGGTCCGATCACGATGCCGGTCCGCAACGTCACGACGCGTGTGGCCTCGGGGGCCTTCTCGGCGGCGGCCTCCCAGGCGACGACGACGTCGCTGAGGAATCCCTCACCCCGGCCGCTCGACTCGGTCAATCGTTCGCCCGGACGGTCGCCGTAGACGCCGACGGCCGAGCCGCTGAGGAACGTCGCGGGTGGTGTCGAGGCCGCCGCCATGCCGTCGACGAGCGTCGACGTCGCGGCCAGGCGCGACTCGAGGATGTCGCGCTTGTAGCCGGCAGTCCAGGGCAGACGACCCAAGGAGGCGCCGGCCAGGTTCACGACGGCGTCCGCGCGGGCGATCAGGTCGTGGTCGACGATGCCGGCACTCGGCACCCAGGTGTACTCGTCCTCCGCTCGGGGTTCGTGACGCACCAACGAGAGCGGACGGTGGCCTGCCTCGCGCAGCTGGCGGGTCAGTTCGGTGCCGATCATGCCGCTGGCGCCGGAGATCAGGACGGTGAGTGCGTCGGTCATGGGGCCACCGTAATCCGGCCCGCTGGGGGAGCGTCCGCCGGTGCCCGAGGTGCTTCCCGTCGGGAGGGTCCTGCGAGGTAGAGTCGACGCCGTGCCCGAGACCGAAGCCACCCCCGCCGTGCCCTCCGCCAAGACCCCCGAGTTCCGCTCCGACGTCACCGTCGAGCTGGTCCGCTCGAGCGCCCACGACTCCGACGTGCTGTTCGCCGCCCGGGTCTCCACCATGGGCGAGTTGACCCTCGACGGCGCCCAGGCGTCGGTCGACGGTGCCCAGGCGACCAAGGGCGCCGGTCTCATCAACTACCTGATGCGCGACCGCCACGGCTCGCCGTTCGAGCACAACTCGATGACCTTCTACGTGCAGGCGCCGATCTTCGTCTTCCGCGAGTTCATGCGTCACCGCATGGCGAGCTACAACGAAGAGAGCGGTCGTTACCGCGAGCTCAACCCCGTCTTCTACGTGCCCGCCCCCACCCGCAACCTGCAGCAGGTGGGCAAGCCCGGCGCCTACGACTTCCTGCCCGGCACGCCCGAGCAGTCCGCCCTGGTCGACGAGGCCACCCGCGCCGCGTCGGTGCAGGCGTTCGAGGCCTACCAGCGCATGCTCGACGCCGGCATCGCCCGCGAGGTCGCGCGCATCGTGCTGCCGTTGAACATCTACTCGTCGATGTACGTGACCGTGAACGCCCGGTCCCTGATGAACTTCCTCAGCCTCCGGACCAAGCGCGAGGGCACCCATTTCCCGTCCTTCCCGCAGCGTGAGATCGAGATGTGCGCCGAGAAGATGGAAGACCTCTGGGCCGAGCTCATGCCCCTCACCTACGCGGCGTTCGGGGCGAACGGGCGCGTCGCCCCCTGACGGCCGTCCTCGCCGACGCGACCCGCGCCTCCTGACCGGGGCGTCGGACGCGGCGCGGGAGGTCGGTCCCGACGCGAGACAGTACGCTGGAGGGCGTGTCGAACATCAGCAACCCCTTCGGTCAGGTCCTCGTCGCCCTCGTGACGCCGTTCACCGCTGACGGCGAGGTCGACTGGCCGGCCGTCGAGAAGCACATCGACGACTGCATCACCGCCGGCGCCGACGGCATCGTCGTCACCGGCACCACGGGCGAGACCAGCACCCTGACCGACCCCGAGAAGCTCCGTCTCGTCGAGGTGGGCAAGTCGGTGGCCGCCGGGCGGGCCAAGATCATCACGGGTGGCGGGTCCAACGAGACCGCGCACGCCATCCAGCTCTACAAGGCCAGCGAGAAGGCCGGCGCCGACGGCGTCATGATCGTCACCCCTTACTACAACAAGCCGACGCAGGCCGGTGTGCTGACGCATTTCCGCATGATCGCCGACGCGACCGACCTGCCGGTCATCCTGTACGACATCCCCGGGCGCACCGGCATCCCGATCAAGTACGAGACCCTGCTCCGGGCCGCCAAGCACCCCAACATCGTCGCGGTGAAGGACGCCAAGGGCGACTTCGCCGAGGTCAGCCGTGTCCTGAACCAGACCGACCTGCTGTACTTCTCGGGCGATGACGCGAACGTCCTGCCGCACCTCGCCATCGGCGCCTCGGGCCTCATCGGCGTCACCGCGAACATCGCCGCAACCCCGTACCGCACCATCGTCGACGCCGTGAACGCCGGCGACCTGCACACGGCGACCGAGGCGCACCAGATGCTCGAGCCCCTCGTCCGCGCCGTCATGACCCACGTGCCGGGCACCGTCGCCGCGAAGTACATCCTGCACGGCCTCGGTCGCATCTCGAGCCCCCGGGTGCGCCTGCCCCTGGTCGGCCCGGAAGACAGCGAGGCCGCTCTCATCGAAGACGAGCTGTCGCACGTCGGGTCCATCCCCGGCCCCGACCTCAGCCGTTTCCGGCCCGACCGCAACGCGGCCGCCGGCGGTGCGCTGCCCAAGGTGCACGGCCCCACACGCTGACCTCCTGATCCCCGCCGACGACGACGTCGGACCCAGACCTCCCGCACACCGGGGCACGAGCCCCACACCAACCGAAGGAACAGATGCCCACGACAATCCACGCTCCCCGAGACCTCGCCCCGGGGACGCTCCGCGTGATCCCCGTCGGCGGTCTCGGCGAGATCGGCCGCAACATGACGGTCTACGAGATCGACGGCAAGCTGCTGATCGTCGACTGCGGCGTGCTCTTCCCCGAAGAGCACCAGCCCGGGGTCGACCTGATCCTGCCCGACTTCTCGCCCATCCGCGATCGCCTCGACGACATCCTGGCCGTCGTGCTCACGCACGGGCACGAGGACCACATCGGTGCCGTGCCCTACCTGCTGCGCCTCCGCAAGGACATCCCGCTCATCGGCTCGCAGCTGACGCTCGCGCTGATCGAGGCGAAGCTCAAAGAGCACCGCATCACGCCCTACACCCTCGCCGTCAAAGAGGGCGGGCGTGAGTCGCTCGGGCCTTACGACCTCGAGTTCATCGCGGTCAACCACTCGATCCCGGACGCCCTCGCCGTCGCCATCCGCACCTCGGCGGGCACCGTGCTCCACACCGGCGACTTCAAGATGGACCAGCTGCCGCTCGACGACCGCATCACCGACCTGCGGGCGTTCGCCCGCCTCGGTGAAGAGGGCGTCGACCTGTTCCTGCCCGACTCGACGAACGCCGACGTGCCCGGGTTCACCGCGCTCGAGCGGGACATCGGGCCCGTGCTCGACGACGTGATCCGCCGGGCTCCCCGCCGCGTGGTCGTCGCGAGCTTCTCGAGCCACGTGCACCGCGTCCAGCAGGTGCTCGACGCGGCCCACGCCAACGGCCGCCGCGTCGCCTTCATGGGGCGCTCGATGGTGCGCAACATGGGCATCGCGGCCGACCTGGGGTACCTGAAGGTGCCGGACGGCGTCCTGATCGACGCCAAGAAGGCCAAAGACCTCCCCGACGACCGCATCGTCTACATGAGCACCGGGTCGCAGGGCGAGCCGATGGCCGTCCTCGCCCGCATGGCGAACCTCGAGCACCAGATCGAGATCGGCGCGGACGACACGATCATCCTCGCGTCGAGCCTAATCCCGGGCAACGAGAACGCGGTCTACCGCGTCATCGACGGCCTCACGAAGCTCGGGGCCAAGGTCGTCCACAAGGGAAACGCCAAGGTGCACGTCTCGGGGCACGCCTCGGCCGGCGAGTTGCTGTACTGCTACAACATCCTGCGGCCGAAGAACGTGATGCCGGTCCACGGCGAGCACCGCCACCTCTACGCCAACGCGGCGTTGGCGGTGCGGACCGGTGTGCCGCAGAAGAACACCATCCTCGGCGAGGACGGCATCGTCGTCGACCTGCGCGACGGCGTCGCCGAGGTCGTCGGCCAGCTCGACATCGGCTACGTCTACGTCGACGGCTCGACCGTCGGCGAGATCACCGACGCCGATCTGAAAGACCGCCGCATCCTCAGCGAAGAAGGCTTCATCTCGGTCTTCATCGCCATGGACGCGTCGACGGGCCGGGTCGTGGTCGGTCCCGAGATCCAGTCGCGCGGCTTCGCCGAAGACGAGCGGGTGTTCGACGACGTCAAGCCGAAGATCATCGCGGCCCTCACCGAGGCCGCCGAGAACGGCACGCGCGACACGCACGCCTTCAGCCAGGTCGTGCGTCGCACGGTCGGCCGGTGGGTGAACACGCAGCACCGTCGTCGCCCGATGATCGTGCCGGTGGTCATCAGCGCCTGAGCCACGAGTTCACGACGACGGCCCGCGGGGGAGACCCCGCGGGCCGTCGTCGTCCCGCGGGCCGGTCGCGGGCCTCCTGATCCCCGGGGAGGAGATCTCATGCTCCCGATCATCCTCCGGGGTGAGGCGGTGACGCCCTGGGCCTCGCTACGGTGACGTCTGACACGTCAGTACATCGACCGGGGGTAACCGTGCGCATCGCCAAAGTCTGGGTCTTCCCGATCCTGCGCATCTTGATCTTCGTCGCCATCGCGGTGGCACTCGTCAAACTCGCGTTCTTCGCGGCCCCGGCAGCCGGTGACGACACCGTCGCCTTCCCCACCGGAGAGCTCGTCGAACCGCAGATCGCGGTGGCCGTCGGTACCATCACCAACGACGTGGTGGTCGACGCGACCGTGGTCGCCGACCCGGCGGCTCCGGTGCCCGCGACGCTCGCGGGTACGGTCACCGGTGTCGACGTCGTCAAGGGGCAGGCGGTCGCCGCGGGCGACCGGCTCGCGACGCTCCGGTCCGAGACGCCGCAGGAGCCCCTCGTGGCCGACGACGGCACGGTGACCGAGCGCAAGCCGATCGTGAAGACGGCCGTCATCACGGCCCCCGTGGCCGGAACGATCACCGCGGTCGCCGTGATCAAGGACCAGACGGTCGTCGTGGGTGACGCGGTCGCGCAGGTCGCGCCTCCCACGTTCCACGTGACGGGGTCCCTCGCTGCGGACCAGCTGTACCGTCTCGTCAGTCGGCCGGCCGAGGGGTCCGTCGCCATCACCGGGGGGCCGGCGCCGTTCCCGTGCACGGCGCTCACCGTCGGGGGGACCACCTCGTCGTCCACCGGGCCGGACGCCGGCGGTGACGCCTCCACGTCGACGGGGGACTCGTCGGGCCAGAGCGTCTCCTGCGTCGTCCCGGGCGACGTCACCGTCTTCAGCGGACTCGCTGCCGAGCTGACCATCCCGGCCGGCGTCGCCACCGACGTCCTCACCGTGCCCCTCACCGCCGTCGAGGGCGCGGCCGGGAAGGGCGTCGTCTCGGTCGTCGGGGCGGACGGCTCCACCGAGAAACGCGACGTCACGCTCGGCATCAACGACGGCACGATCGTCGAGGTCACCGGCGGCCTGGTAGAGGGCGACCTGGTGCTCGAGTTCGTCCCGGGCGCCGCCGCGGCGCCGCAGGGTGACTGCGTCGACCCCGCCACGGGCGCGGACCTCTGCAGCTGATGGCCCTGATCAGGCTCGAGGCGGTCACCAAGACGGTGCCCCTCGCCGACGATCAGACCCTCGACATCCTCACGGGCGTCGACCTCGAGGTGGATGCGGGCGAGCACGTCAGCATCGTGGGGCGCTCGGGGTCGGGCAAGTCGACGTTGCTCAACATCCTCGGGCTCCTCGACGAGCCCACGACGGGGACGCACTGGTTCGACGACGTCGACGTGCGCTCGATCCGGCGCGGTCGGCGCGATCGGCTGAGGGGAGCCCAGGTCGGATTCATCTTCCAGCAGTTCAACCTGCTGCAGGGGCGCTCGGCTCTCGAGAACGTCATGACCCCGCTGCTCTACTCGTCGGGTGCCGAGTTCTGGCGTCGCCGGTCCATCGCAGGCGAGATGCTGGAGCGCGTGGGTCTCGGTCACCGGGCCGACTCCATGCCCCACCGCCTGTCGGGCGGCGAACAGCAGCGCGTGGCGATCGCCCGGTCGCTCGTCCGCCGGCCGCGCGTCATCCTCGCCGACGAACCCACCGGTGCGCTCGACGTCGAGACCGGGGCCGGGGTGATGATGCTGCTCGACGGCATCGCGACCGAGAACGAGGCCGCCCTGGTGACGATCACCCACGATCTCGCGGTCGCCGCCCGCGCCTCGAGGCACTACCAGCTCGACGCCGGCGTCCTCTCGGCGTCCGTCGACGCGGCCCTCGGGGCGCCGACACCGAGGTCGTCACCTGCCGCGTCGACGTCTCCCCTCCGGGACGAGGTCGACGCGTGAAGCGCGCGGTTGCCGACGTGGTGGGGGCCTTCGCCGAGGCCTGGGCCGAACTCCGCGTCAACAAGCTGCGCGTGCTGCTCAGTCTGATCGGGGTGGCCGTCGCCGTCGCGGCCCTGACCGGCGTGGTCGCCCTCGGTGGGCTCGCCGAGCAGTCGTCACGCGAGAGCGCCGAGCGGTTCGGCGGGCGCCCCGCGAACTACTACGTCAACGCCTATTCGAACGGCACCACCTCTCCGAGCACCGAGGCGATCGAGGACGCGTTCGCCACGACGACGGCACGCTACGGGATCGAGCAGACCAGTCGCGTCGTCTACGGCAACCGCGCCGTCCAGTTGCCGGAGGGGGTCACGGAGGTGGCGGCCGTCACGGTCGACGTCCCCTACGGCGAGATGCACCGGGTCGTCATGACCGACGGTTCGTGGTTCACCGACGCCGACGCGTCCCGTCTCGCGCCGCCCGTCATCGTCAACGAGGTGCTCTGGCGGCAGCTGGGCTCCCCGCCGTTGTCGTCCCATCCGACCCTGCTCGTCCGAGGGGCCGACTCCGTCACGCTCGTCGTGACGGGCGTCTCGGCCTCGTCCGAGTTCGACGGCCCGCAGATGTACCTGCTGCCGATACCCGACTACGACCTCGCCCTGGCGAGCTACGGCGTCGAGACCCCGCAGTACGAGATGTGGCTGCCGCCCGAGACCAGCGACGCGCTGAGCGCCCAGGTGGCGTCCGACATGGGGGCCACCCTCGGCGACGACGTGCAGGTCGACGTCTCGCGGCAGGACTACGCCGCGGGCGGGGACGCCGACCCGTTCGGTCCGATCAAGTTGATCATCACGGGGGTCGGCGTGCTGGTGTTGCTGCTCGGCGGTCTCGGCCTCGTCAACATCGCGCTCGTGACCGTCCGCCAGCGCATCCGCGAGATCGGCGTGCGTCGGTCCTTCGGGGCCACGGCTCCCCGGGTCTTCTTCTCGGTCATGCTCGAGAGCGTCGTCGGCACGGTCGTGGCGGGAGCCGTGGGCGTGATGGTGGCCGTCCTCGTCGTCGAGAACCCGACGGTGCAGGGCTTCATCGCCCAGGGCGCCGTCAGCGACCTCCCCCCGTTCCCCGTCGAGGCAGCTCTGGTCGGTCTGGCGTCGGCCACGGCGATCGGGGCGGTGGCCGGCCTGCTCCCGGCTCTCGTGGCGATCCGTGTGAAGGTGATCGACGCCATCCGCTACTGACACACACCGGAGCACCTCCGGCCGCTGTCGGTGCTGAGAGGTACCTTGGAGCCCATGGCCACGCCCACCAAGTCGACTGCGCGCGCGCGTTCGTCGTCGCGAGCGTCGCAGACCTCCGGCGCCACGAAGGCGACCAAGAAGCTGCCCGCACCCCGCCAACCCGACCCGGTCCGCGAGGGGCCCGGGCCGCTCGTGGCGGCGTGGACGGGGCTCGCACACCTGACCGGCGGCGCGTTCCGGCTCCTCGGCAAGGAGTCCTTGGCGAAAGACGAGCGACGAGACGGCGTGCCGTTCCTGCTCGTCCTGCTCGCGATCGCCGGGGCGGTCGTCGAGTGGCTGAACCCGACCAGT
Source organism: Frigoribacterium sp. RIT-PI-h (assembly GCF_001297205.1). NCBI lineage: Bacteria > Bacillati > Actinomycetota > Actinomycetes > Micrococcales > Microbacteriaceae > Frigoribacterium > Frigoribacterium sp. RIT-PI-h. Next base: position 23,551 of record NZ_LHOZ01000092.1, read on the forward strand.
CCCGTCGCGATCGGATTCGACGCGTACACGTTCGGCGGGCTCGTGGGACGCGTCGCTTACGCCCTTCCGGTCATCATGATCCTCTTCGCGGGCTGGCTCTTCCGGCACCCGGCGTCCGTACACGACAACACCCGCATCGGCATCGGGCTCGGCCTCTCGATCGTCTCGATCAGCGCCCTGTGTCACATCTTCGGCGGGCAACCCGAAGCCGCAGCAGGGCTCCGTGCCCTCGCCACGGGTGGCGGCGTGCTGGGCTGGGTCGTCGCGTCCTGGCTCGTCGCCCTCGCCACCGAATGGGTCGCGGTTCCTCTGGTCGTCATCCTGCTGGCGTTCTCGCTGCTCATCATCACCAAGACCCCGCCGAACCGCATCCACCGACGGCTCGGCGAGCTGTACTCCTACCTCTTCGGCGAGACGACCTCGGGGGCGGCCGGGGCCGACGGTGATGCCGACCTCGTCGACCTGGCCGAGTCCGAGTCGCTGCCCTGGTGGCGGCGCAACAAAGACCAACGCGAAGACGACCCGGCGTACGACACCCCGCTCGTGAAAGCGGAAGAGACCTCCGCCACCGAGACGCTCGGGCGGCGTCGTCGCAAGAAGCCGGCGTTCGAACCGAGCCCCGACGAGGCGGGTGGTGCTGCGGCGGCCGGAGCTGCGGCGGCCGGTGCCGCCGGGGCCGCCGTCCCACCCACGGCTCCGACCGACGTCTTCTCGGCTGACCTCCTCGGTGACCTCGATCGAGCCGAGGACGCCGTCCGCGCCCAGGGGTTCGACGTCCCGCCCGTCCAGGCGACCGCGTCGACGACGGTCCTCCCGGTGGTGCCGACCGAACCCGTCGGCGAGAGCGACGCCGCCGCCGACTTCCTCGCGGTCGATCCCGACGAGGCAGCCCCGCCCTCGCTCGACGAGGTGGACGACGGTGCCGAGAGCGCCCCCTACCGTCTCCCCGCCGCCTCGAGCCTGTCGGTCGGTGAGCCCGCCAAGGCGCGCAGCGAGGCCAACGACGCGATCGTGGCCGCCATCAGCCAGGTGCTCGACCAGTTCAACGTCGACGCCAAGGTGACCGGCCTCAAGCGCGGTCCGACCGTCACGCGCTACGAGATCGAACTCGGCCCCGGCGTCAAGGTCGAGCGGGTCACCGCCCTGACCAAGAACCTGGCCTACGCGGTGGCCTCCAACGAGGTCCGCATCCTGTCGCCGATCCCCGGCAAGAGCGCCATCGGTGTCGAGATCCCCAACACCGACAAAGAGATCGTCGCCCTCGGCGACGTCCTGCGGTCCTCGGCGGCGAGCAAGAGCGTGCACCCGCTCACCATCGGCGTCGGCAAGGACGTCGAGGGCGGCTACGTCGTGGCCAACCTGGCCAAGATGCCCCACCTCCTCGTCGCCGGGGCCACAGGTTCGGGCAAGTCGAGCTTCATCAACTCGATGATCACCTCGTTGCTGATGCGGGCCAAGCCGACCGACGTGCGCATGGTGCTGATCGACCCGAAGCGGGTCGAACTCTCGATCTACGCGGGCGTACCGCATCTGATCACGCCCATCATCACGAACCCCAAGAAGGCCGCCGAGGCCCTGCAGTGGGTGGTCAAAGAGATGGACATGAGGTACGACGACCTCGCCAGCTTCGGCTTCCGTCACATCGACGACTTCAACCGTGCCGTCGTCGGCGGCGAGATCGTCCTCCCGGCCGGTAGCCAACGCAAGCTCAAGCCCTATCCCTACCTCCTCGTGGTGGTCGACGAGTTGGCCGACCTCATGATGGTCGCTCCGCGCGACGTCGAGGACAGCATCGTCCGCATCACCCAGCTCGCGCGTGCCTCGGGAATCCACCTGGTCCTCGCGACACAACGTCCTTCGGTCGACGTCGTGACCGGTCTGATCAAGGCCAACGTCCCCTCGCGGTTCGCCTTCGCCGTCTCGAGCGTCACCGACTCCCGGGTCATCCTCGACCAGCCCGGGGCCGACAAGCTCATCGGACAGGGCGACGGGCTGTTCCTGCCCATGGGTGCCTCCAAGGCCATGCGCGTGCAGGGGGCCTGGGTGCAGGAGAACGAGATCGCCCAGGTCGTCGCCCACGTCACCCGCCAGGCTCGTCCCGACTACCGCCCCGACGTCGCCGCGGTGGTCGAGAAGCGCGACATCGACGGCGACATCGGTGACGACCTCGAGTTGCTCCTCGCGGCCGCCGAACTCGTCGTCAGCACGCAGTTCGGTTCGACTTCGATGCTCCAGCGCAAGCTCCGGGTCGGCTTCGCCAAAGCCGGCCGCCTCATGGACCTCATGGAATCGCGCGACATCGTCGGGCCGTCCGAAGGGTCGAAGGCTCGCGACGTGCTCGTCACGACCGAGCAGCTCCCGGGCGTGCTCGCGAAGCTGCGCGGCGGTGACGCTGCCACCGAGACCGGCGTCGGTCGCACCTCCTCGGGTTCTGCCTCCGCCACGCGGGCCGACGCCGGCGACTACGACGGCGACCCCGTCGAGGCCATGACCCGCGGGTACGCGGAAGACGACGACGCCGGAAGCGAAGACGCCTGGCACCTGACGGGCAGGGAGTAGACCATGAGCCACGACGACGCCTCCGCCTCGACCTCCCCGCGCTCGGCCTTCTCGTTCCGCGGACGCGTGGCGTCGAAGGGGCCCGGGCCGGCCAGCACCGGCAACATCGCGAACGTCATCACGGTCGTCCGCATCCTCATGGCCCCGTTGTTCATCGCATGGTTGCTGATCGACGACGGGGCGGACGGTTCGCTCCGTGTCTGGGCCGCTGCGTTGTTCGTCGTGGCGATCCTGACCGACAGCCTCGACGGCATGCTGGCCCGTGGCCTCGACCTCGTGACCGACTTCGGCAAGATCGTCGATCCGATCGCCGACAAGGTGTTGATCGGCGGAGCGCTCGTCTCGCTCACCATCCTCGGCGAGCTGCCATGGTGGGTCACCGCGCTCATCCTCGTCCGTGAGATCGGCATCACCGTCTACCGCTTCGCCGTCCTGCGTGATCGGGTGATCCCGGCGTCCCGCGGCGGCAAGATCAAGACGGTGCTGCAAGCGGTCGCGGTGACCCTGGCACTCTTTCCCCTCTGGAACGTCGTCGGCGAGGGGATGCACTGGGTCAACGGTGTGCTCATGACCGCGGCCACGGTCGCCACCCTCGTCTCCGGGGCCGACTACATGCGCGTGGCGCTGAAGCACGGCAAGGCCGGCGCGTGACGCTGGCCTTCGACCTCGTCGCCGCGCTGACGCGCAGGCGTCTGACGGTCGCCGTCGCCGAGTCCCTCACCGGCGGTGCCCTGGTCTCCGAACTCGTGTCCGTGCCCGGTGCCTCGGCCGTCGTCCGTGGTGGGGTGGTCGCCTATCAGACCGAGCTCAAGCACACGCTGCTGGGCGTCGATGCAGGGCTGTTGGCGCGCCACGGGCCGGTCCACCCGGATGTGGCAGCGTCGATGGCCACCGGAGTCCGTGACCGGCTGGCGATCGACGGGGGGTCGGCCGACATCGGCCTCGCGACGACCGGCGTCGCCGGCCCCGACCCGCAGGGGGGACACGAACCCGGTACGGTCTTCGTCGGTCTGGCCGTACCCGGCGACGTCCTCGTCGTCTCGCTCTCGCTCACGGGCGACCGACAGGCCATCCGAAACGCCACGGTCTCCGAATCCCTGGCAGTACTCGACCGATGGCTGGTCGAGACGAGGGAATAGCGGGCGTTTCGGTCTCGTTACATCTCCAGAGTTCACAACAGGTGCACAGTCCCCGATGGCTACAGTCGTGGTCAGTCGGTCCGAGCACCACAAGTCGTCCCCCATCTGCAACCTTCCCGTCAGATGGGTCGTCCCCGAAGGAGGGTCCCCATGGTCCTGGTACGTCAAGAAATCGGCGACGTCCTTCGTGACTTCCGCCTGCAGAAGGGCCGCACGCTCCGCCAGGTCGCGAGCAAGGCCAGCGTCGCCCTCGGGTACCTCAGCGAGGTGGAGCGGGGTCAGAAAGAGGCGAGCTCAGAGATCCTTGCGTCCGTCGCCGACGCCCTCGAGACCCCCATCTCGGTGATCATGCGCGAGGTCGGCGACCGCATGGCCGTCATCGAGGGGCTCAACCCGATCCCCGACACCCTGCCGGACGACCTCGTCGCCGAGTTCGACTCCGACCTCGCGGTCCGCTGACCGTCCGACGTCCTTCCGAACGCCCCCGGCTCACGCCGGGGGCGTTCGTCGTCCGGGGTACGCTCGTCTGATGCGCAAGAGCGAGTTCGCCCGAGCCGTCGAGGACGAGTTCGGTGACGCCTACGGCCGAGTGATCACCCGGGATCTCGTCATCCAGTCCCTCGGTGACCGGACCGCCGACCAGGCGATCGCCCAGGGAGAACCGCCCCGCGACGTGTGGCTCGCTCTCTGCGAGGCCGAGGGCGTCCCGTTGTCCCGTCGCTACGGTGTCGGGTTGCCCGAACCGACGAGCTGAGGTGCCGCTCGCTCGCGCGTGTGTTCGACACGCCGGGAGCGATGGGTCGAACACGTGTTCGGACGGGTGGTAGCGTCCTCCACAAGGACGTCGACGAACGAGTTCTGCACGTCGGGCCGTCACCGCCACCGCGATGTCGGGGGTGGCCCGTAGCGTTTCTCGCATCGACGTCCCGCGTCACCGGCACATGCCGGCGACACCAGCCTTGTCGTAGCGACGACGACCTTGCACCACCGGTCGACGTCGACGCGACAGCCTACAGGCGCACGGACGACCACCACGAAGGAGAACGACATGCCCTCAGCCGAAAACCGCGAGAAGGCCCTCGAGACGGCTCTCGCCCAGATCGACCGACAGTTCGGCAAGGGCGCCGTCATGCGCCTCGGCAGCGACGAGCGTGCTCCCGTGGCGGTGATCCCGACCGGCTCGATCGCCCTCGACGTCGCTCTCGGCATCGGTGGCATCCCCCGCGGCCGCATCGTCGAGATCTACGGTCCCGAGTCGTCGGGTAAGACGACCCTGACCCTGCACGCCATCGCCAACGCGCAGCGCAACGGCGGCATCGCCGCCTTCATCGACGCCGAGCACGCTCTCGACCCCGAGTACGCCAAGAAGCTCGGCGTCGACATCGACGCCCTGCTGGTGTCGCAGCCCGACACCGGTGAGCAGGCGCTCGAGATCGCCGACATGCTCGTCCGCTCGGGGTCGATCGACCTCGTCGTCATCGACTCGGTCGCCGCCCTCGTGCCGCGTGCCGAGATCGAGGGCGAGATGGGTGACTCGCACGTCGGCCTGCAGGCCCGACTCATGTCTCAGGCGTTGCGCAAGTTGACCGGTGGGCTCAGCCAGACCGGCACGACCATGATCTTCATCAACCAGCTGCGGGAGAAGATCGGTGTCTTCTTCGGTAGCCCCGAGACGACGGCCGGTGGTAAGGCGCTCAAGTTCTACGCGTCCGTCCGCCTCGACATCCGGCGCATCGAGACGCTGAAAGACGGTACCGACGCGGTCGGCAACCGCACCCGCGTCAAGGTCGTCAAGAACAAGATGGCGCCGCCCTTCAAGCAGGCCGAGTTCGACATCCTCTACGGTGTGGGCATCTCGCGCGAGGGCAGCCTGATCGACTTCGGTGTCGAGCACGGCATCGTCCGCAAGTCGGGTGCCTGGTACACCTACGACGGCGACCAACTCGGCCAGGGCAAAGAGAACTCGCGCAACTTCCTCATCAAGAACGCCGCCATCGCGCAAGAGATCGAGCAGAAGATCCTCGCCAAGCTCGGAGTCGGCGGTGCCAAGCCCGTCGAGGCACCCGTCGAATCGATCGAGGCGAAGATCGCCGCTCGAAAGGGCGCATGACCTCGCGCGACGACGACGCCCCGGTGTCGGGTCCGTCTGACGACGGTGTCGACACCGGGCGGCTCGCCCCCGTCACGCCTCTCTTCGGCGCGATGAGCGGTGCATCGGTTCCCGAGGCGACGACCGATCGCGAGGCCACCGATCAGACGACGAGCGGTTCCGAGGCCGTCCTGACGGCCATCAGTTCTCATTGGGCCGGCGGTGTGACATCCGTGGCCTCGGAGGGCGACCATCCGTCCGCCCGAGGTTCTCGGGCGGGGGCTGCCGGCCGGCCCAAGGCGACCGGCTTCGACGACCAATCCGCCGACGGGCCCGAAGACCTCGAAGCGCAGCAGCGACGCGCCGAGAACGTCAGCCTGCACGCCCTTTCGCGCCGGGGAGTGTCGTCTCACGAGATGGAGAAGCTGCTCCTCTCCCGTGACCTCGACGAATCGGTCGTGGCGGACGAGATCGCCCGTCTCGAGCGGGTCGGTCTCCTCGACGACACCGAACTGGCCGCCACCCTGATCAGGTCCAAGCAAGAGCGCAAGGGTCTCGGCCGGGGCGCTGTCACGTCCGAACTCCGCGCCCGGGGCATCGACCCGTCCATCATCGACGAGGCGCTGTCCGACACGGACGACGACGAAGAGCAAGAGCGTGCCGACGAGTGGGCCCGCAAACGTGCAGGGTCGTTGCGCGGCCTCGACCGCGAGACGGCCGAACGTCGTCTCAACGGCTACCTGATGCGCCGGGGGTACCGCTCCGAGATCGTCCGTCGTGCGATCGAGAAGGCCCTGCCCCGTGGTGGCAGCGGCCGCGGCGGTGTCCGCTTCGAGTGACCGTCCCGGGGGTGGCGGCGATCTACACTGAGTCACCATGACGACGGTCGCCACCACCCCCATCCCCTCGCCCGTCGACGGCCCGGCCCGTACGTACGAGGTCCGCACCTTCGGGTGCCAGATGAACGTCCACGACTCCGAGCGTCTCAGCGGCTCGCTCGAGGCGGCCGGTTACGTACCGGCCGACGGAATCGAGGCCGACATCGTCGTCATCAACACCTGTGCGGTGCGCGAGAACGCCGACAAGAAGCTCTACGGGACGTTGGGGACGCTCGCCGGCCAGAAGAAGAAGCACGAGGGCATGCAGATCGCCGTCGGCGGGTGTCTCGCCCAGAAAGACAAGGACGTCATCCTCGACAAGGCGCCGTGGGTCGACGTGGTCTTCGGTACGCACAACATGGGCGCCCTGCCCACGCTCCTCGAGCGCGCGCGTCACAACGACGAGGCCCAGCTCGAGATCCTCGAGGCACTCGACGTGTTCCCCTCGACGCTACCGACCAAGCGCGACTCCACCCACAGCGGCTGGGTCTCGATCTCGGTGGGTTGCAACAACACCTGCACCTTCTGCATCGTGCCGTCGCTCCGCGGCAAGGAGAAAGACCGCCGCCCTGGTGACGTCCTCGCCGAGGTGCAGGCGCTGGTCGACGACGGTGCCGTCGAGGTGACGCTGCTCGGGCAGAACGTCAACTCGTACGGTGTCGAATTCGGCGATCGGCTCGCCTTCGGCAAGCTGTTGCGTGCCGTCGGTGCGATCCCCGGGCTCGAGCGTGTGCGGTTCACCAGCCCGCACCCGGCGTCCTTCACCGACGACGTGATCGCTGCGATGGCCGAGACGCCTGCCGTCATGCCCCAGCTGCACATGCCCCTCCAGTCGGGTTCCGACCGGGTGCTGAGGGCCATGCGGCGCAGCTACCGCAGCGAGAAGTTCCTCGGCATCATCGACCGTGTGCGCGTGGCCATGCCCGACGCCGCGATCAGCACCGACATCATCGTCGGATTCCCGGGTGAGACCGAGGAGGACTTCGCCGAGACCCTCCGGGTCGTCGAGCGGTCCCGGTTCGCGTCGGCGTTCACCTTCCAGTACTCCGTGCGCCCCGGGACTCCGGCGGGCGAGATGGCCGACCAGATCCCGAAGGCCGTCGTGCAAGAACGGTTCGAGCGGCTGACCGCCCTGCAGGACCGCATCTCGGCCGAAGAGAACCGTCGACAGGTCGGAAGGGCCGTCGACGTCCTCGTGGCCACCGACGAGGGGCGAAAAGACGCCTCCACCCACCGTCTCTCGGGGCGTGCGGAAGACAGCCGTCTCGTCCACTTCGAAGTGCCGCCGGGTGGCGCCGTTCCGCGCCCCGGCGACGTCGTCAGCGTGCGCGTCACCGACGCCGCACCGTTCTACCTGTTGGCCGATGCCGTCCACGGGCCCGGGTCTCTCTACGAGGTCCGTCGCACCCGCGCGGGCGATGCCTGGGACGCCGCGCAGGCCGCCTCGTGCGGGGTGCCGTCCGCCGGTGACGCGACCCGCGCCTCCTCGGCTCGGCCTGCGAGGGTCAGCCTCGGGCTGCCCACGCTGCGGGTGGCGACCACACCGATCTACAGCACGACCGACGACCTCCGCTGACGTGTTGGTCGCGATCGTCGGGGCGACCGGCACGGGCAAGTCGGCGTTCTCGCTCGACCTCGCCGAGGCCCTGGCCGCTCGGGGCGAAGCCGTCGAGATCGTCAACGCGGACGCCATGCAGCTCTACCGCGGAATGGACGTCGGCACGGCGAAACTGCCGGCCGCCGAACGACGAGGCATCCCGCACCACCTCCTCGACGTCCTCGACGTCACCGACGAGGCGAGCGTCGAGTGGTACCAGCGCGAGGCTCGGGCTCTGATCGACGGCATCGTGGCCCGCGGGGCGGTGGCCGTCCTCGTCGGCGGGTCCGGGCTCTACATCTCGAGCGTGTTGTTCGACTTCCGGTTCCCCGGCACCGACCCCGTGATCCGTCGACGGTACGAGGTGATCGCCGACGAGCGGGGACCCGGGGCCCTGTACGACCTGTTGAACGAGCGCGATCCGGCGTCGGCCGCCTCGATCGGTCGTTCCAACTCTCGGCGTCTCGTCCGGGCGCTCGAGGTCGGCGACCTCACCGGGCGCCCGCTCTCGGGAACCCTGCCCGAGAAGTCGTCGCCGTGGCGCCCGTCGAGCGTCTTCGGTGTCGCGGAAGAACGCCCCGTGCTCGTCGAACGTCTCGACCGACGCGTCGACCAGATGTGGCGAGACGGTCTCGTCGACGAGGTGCGGGGTCTGCTTCCTCTCGGGCTCGAGCGGGGGGTCACCGCGGGCCGGGCGATCGGCTACGCGCAGGCCGTCGCCCAGATCCGGGGGGAACTCGCCGAGGCCGAGGCGATCGAGGCCACGGCGGCCCTCACCCGTCGGTACGCCCGCCGTCAGGCGAGCTGGTTCCGGCGGTACGACGACGTCGAGTGGTCTCGCTCGGGCGACGCCCAGGCCGTCGACCGGGCCGTGGCTAGACTCCTCGGGTGACCACCACGCTGCAGTTCACCAAGGGGCAGGGCACCGGAAACGACTTCGTCTTGTTCACCGATCCCGACGCAGGCACCGACCTGACGCCCGCCATGATCCGGGCCCTGGCCGACCGGCGGTTCGGGGGGGGCGGCGCCGGGGGCCTCCCTGCCGGCCGTACGGCGGCGCTCCCCACCGCGGCGGACCTGCGCGAGGCCGAGCCACGCGCCGAATGGTTCATGGACTACCACAACGCCGACGGCAGTCCGGCCGAGATGTGTGGCAACGGCATCCGCGTCTTCGCGCGCTACCTCCTCGAGCGGGGGCTGGTCCAGCTGGGCGAGGACGACGTGCTCGTCGTCGGTACGCGGGCCGGCGCACGTGAGGTCCGTCGCGACGGCACGGGTTTCCGCGTCGACCTGGGCCCCTGGCGACTCGGCGACGACGACCCGGTCGTGCGGGCGCGCGAGCTGCACGCCGCCCGTCCGGGCCTTCCGATCTCGGTCGGCAACCCCCACGTGGTGGTGGCCCTCGCCGGTGACGACGAACTGGACGGCCTCGACCTGACGTACGTGCCGATCATCGACCCGGCCCCGGTCGGCGGGGCGAACGTCGAGTTCGTGGTTCCCGCCGATCCGCTCGTGGTCGACGGGCTGGGGCGCATCCGCATGCGGGTCCACGAACGCGGTAGCGGCGAGACGCTCTCCTGTGGCACCGGTGCGGCAGCGGCGGCCCTGGCCACGCGGTACTGGGCAGGCGCCTCGGCGCCCGAGGGCTGGTTGGTCGAGGTTCCCGGCGGGGGCGTGGGCGTCTCGATCAGCCACCACGACGACGGCGAGCACGTCTCGCTCAGCGGGCCGGCCGAACTCGTCTTCACCGGCGCACTCGCCCTCTGAGGCCGACCGGGCCGACATCGAGGCCTGCGGAGGGCGTCCGCTCAGTCGGCGTCGGCGAGGCGCGCGGCGCGCAAGATCCGGTATCCCTTGCTGGTGGAGGCGCGGGTCACGTCCACGACGTCGGCCATGGTCTCGTTCATCCAGCGCTGCAGGGAGTCGGCCCCCAGGTTCTTCTGCACGACCAGCCAGGCGTCCGATCCCACGGCGAGTCGGGGGAGCCACCGTTCGAGCAAGGAGTGCAGCTCGGCTTTGCCGACCCGGATCGGCGGATTCGACCAGATGGTCGCGAAGCGCAGGTCGGCGGGGACATCGTCGGGGGTCACGGCGTTGACGTTCTCGAGGCCGATCGACCGTGCGTTCGCGCGCACGAGGTCGAGCACTCTCTCGTTCACGTCGACGGCCCAGACCGTCGCGTCGGGTGACGACAACGCGAGGCTCAGTGTGATGGGCCCCCATCCGCACCCTACGTCCAGCAGATGGCCCGCCCTCGGCGGCGTCGGCGTGCCCGCCAGCAGGACCGAGGTGCCCGGGTCGACGCGGCCCGGGCTGAACACTCCCGCGGCCGTGGTCACCGTCAACTCACGGCCCGCCAGGACGACGTCGATCGTCCTGGGCTTGGCCGCGCTGCCGGGCTGGGGTGAGAAGTAGTGCTCGCTGGCCATGCTCGCCAACCTACCGAACATCCGCAGGGGCATCGTTCCCTGCTCTCCGGACACCGAAAGGGTTAGTATCACCCCGATGACAGACCACACCACGACACCGTTCGACTCCGAGCGGAACGACCAGCCCGACGACGTCGTCGCGCGCGTCCTCGATCGTGCGGCCCAGAGGGCCTCCGGCTACACCGTCTTCTCGCCGGCCCAGGCCATCCAGACCCGCTCGCTCCACGACGACGGTGGCTCCGACGGTGACCAGTCGGAGCGCGACGACCGGCAGGCCCTCCGCCGCGTCGCGGGCCTCTCGACCGAACTGCAGGACGTCACCGAGGTCGAGTACCGCCAACTGCGCCTCGAGAACGTGGTCCTCATCGGCGTGTACTCGCAGGGGTCGATGTCCGACGCAGAGAACTCCCTGCGTGAGCTCGCCGCCCTGGCCGAGACGGCGGGCGCCGTCGTCCTCGACGGGCTGCTGCAGCGACGATCGAATCCCGACCCGAGCACCTACCTGGGCAAGGGCAAAGCCGAAGAGCTGCGGGGAACGGTCGCAGCGCTCGGTGCCGACACCGTCATCGCCGACACCGAACTGGCCCCCAGCCAGCGGCGCGCCCTCGAAGACGTGGTCAAGGTGAAGGTCATCGACCGCACCGCCGTGATCCTCGACATCTTCAGTCAGCACGCCAAGAGCCGCGAGGGCAAGGCGCAGGTCGAACTGGCCCAGCTCGAGTACCTCCTGCCGCGCCTCCGCGGATGGGGCGAGTCGATGTCGCGCCAGGCCGGTGGTCAAGTCGGAGGCGCGGGTGCCGGGATGGGCAGCCGCGGGCCCGGTGAGACCAAGATCGAGCTCGACCGGCGTCGCATCCACACCCGCATGGCCCGGCTTCGCAAGCAGATCAAAGAGATGAAGCCCGCACGCGATGCCAAGCGGGCCAACCGCGACCGCAACGAAGTACCCACGGTCGCCATCGCGGGCTACACCAACGCGGGCAAGTCCAGCCTGCTCAACCGGCTCACCAGCGCGGGCGTCCTCGTCGAGAACGCGCTGTTCGCCACCCTCGACGCGACGGTCCGCAAGAGCGTGACGGCGGATGGTCGTCCCTTCACGTACGCGGACACCGTCGGTTTCGTGCGCAACCTGCCTCACCAGCTGGTCGAGGCGTTCCGGTCGACGCTCGAAGAGGTCGAGGCGTCCGACGTGATCGTGCACGTCGTCGACGGATCGCACCCCGACCCTGCCGCCCAGCTCGCCACCGTACGTGACGTCATCGCCGAGGTCGACGGTCGTGACATCGCCGAGATCGTCGTCTTCAACAAGAGCGACCTCGTCGACGACGACCAGCGTCTCGTCCTGCTCGGGCTCGAACCGACGGCGGTCTTCGTCTCGGCTCGGACGGGTGAAGGCATCGACGAACTGCTCGACCGCATCGCGGCCGTGTTGCCCGAACCCGAGATCGAACTCGACCTGCTGGTGCCGTACGACCGTGGCGACGTGGTCTCGCATCTGCACGATTCCGGGCGCATCGTCAGCACCGACTACGAAGAAGAGGGAACCCGGGTCCACGCCCGGGTCTACCCGAGTGACGTTGCCGGCCTCACACCCTATGTCGCACCCGTGGGTGTCGGCCGCTGACGCCGAGCCCCGGATCGACACACGGCGAAGCGCCGACCACCTCGAGGTGATCGGCGCTTCGTCGTGTGCCGGGAGGCGCGGGAGCCGCTGGCGCGCCCGTCAGACCGACCGCAGGACGGCGACGACCTTGCCGACGATCTGTGCGTGGTCGCCGACGATGGGCTCGAATGCGCTGTTGCGGGGGAGCAGCCAGGTGTGGCCGTCTCGCTGGCGGAACACCTTGACGGTCGCCTCGTCGTCGAGCATCGCCGCGACGATGTCACCGTTCTCGGCGTCCTGCTGCTGCCGTACGACGACCCAGTCCCCGTCGCAGATGGCCGCGTCGATCATCGAGTCGCCGACCACCCGCAACATGAACAGTTCGCCCTTGCCGACGAGTTGACGCGGCAGGGGCATCACGTCCTCGATCTGCTGCTCGGCCGTGATGGGGATGCCGGCGGCGATCCGCCCGACCATGGGGACGTGAGCCGTGTCGCCGTCGTCACTCGTCGTGAAGACGGTGGCCGGGGGAGCCGCCGGCGCCGTCGCGTCCACGAGGACCTCGAGGGCTCGGGGTCGGTTCGGGTCACGGCGGATCTTGCCGGCGAGTTCGAGCTGGTTGAGCTGGTGCGTGACGCTCGACAGGGACTTGAGGCCGACGGCGTCGCCGATCTCGCGCATGCTCGGCGGGTACCCGCGGTGACCGATGCTCTCGGTGATCGCGGCGAGGATCGACGCTTGCTTCGCGGTCAACTCCTTGCGGGGGAGGACGCCGGGATCGAGCTGACGGGGGGCGTCGGGGGCCGCCTGCGGGGTGCGCTTCGGGTCGCTCATGGGTCTCCTGCCGTCGATGTCGGTGGTCCCTGTTTGACTCCTACCACCGATCGAAACCGTATCCGATCAGGCGGTGTCGACAAAACACATGTTCGAGTGTGTCGCGTTTTCGCTGTCCGATCCGGAACGATTCCGACCTGGATTACCCACCACAGGGGTTGAAAGCGTCAGTGATCGAATGTATGTTCGGAACACGTCTTCGTGTCCGGCATTCCCGGCCGAGTGCCGGGCACGAACTCGTCCCCTGTCTTCCACGGTGAAAGGACCACCTCATGAGCGTCACCTCAGCATCAGCAGTTGCGTCCCCCGTCGACCCGACCCGAGTCGTGCGCACGCGTCTGCGCATCACCCGGCGGGGCCGCGCGGTCGTCGCCGCGCTCGTGGCGGTGCCGCTCGTCGTCGTGGCAGGCGCGCTCGTCCTCAACGGAGGCGGCGCGGTGGCGTCTGACACGACTGGTCGCACCGAGTTCCAGCACGTGACCGTCGACGGTGGCGAGACGCTCTGGCAGGTCGCGTCAGAGATCGACCCCGACGCCGATCCCCGCGACGTCATCGCCGAGCTCGTCTCGCTCAACAACCTCCCGAGCGCCGAGGTCTCCGCCGGCCAGAGCCTCGCGGTTCCCGCTCAGTACGCTCGCTGAAGCGTCGTCGTCGCCGACGAGGTGGGCGGTCCGGCCCTCAGGCATCGTGTCTCCACGATGGCGACCGAGCCGACACCCGGTCGGCCCACCCGTACGATGGTGGGGTGTCCTTCAGTCTCGACGACCTGCCCATCCGTGACGATCTCCGGGGACTGACGCCGTACGGTGCTCCCCAGAAGAAGGTCCCGGTCGCTCTCAACGTCAACGAGAACACGCATCCCATTCCCGAAGACGTCGCTCGCGACATCGTGGAGTCGGTGGCTCGGGCGGTCCTCGACGTCAACCGGTACCCCGACCGCGAGTTCACGACGTTGCGTGACTCGCTGGCGGCTTACCTCGGTCACGGTCTCACCCGAGACAACATCTGGGCGGCCAACGGCTCCAACGAGGTCATCCAGCAGCTCCTCCAGGCCTTCGGCGGCCCGGGCCGCTCCGTCCTGGGGTTTCCTCCCACCTACTCGATGCACTCGATCATCGCCACGGGCACCGGCAGTCGATGGGTCGAGGGTCGCCGTGACGAGGGGTTCCGCATCTCACCCGAGACCGCGGTCTCCGAGATCGAACGCACCCGTCCCGACATCGTCTTCTTCTGCGGACCGAACAACCCCACGGGCACCCCCCTCGATCTCGCCACGATCGAGGCTGCCTATGACGCCACGGACGGCATCGTCTTCGTCGACGAGGCCTACGCCGAGTTCATGCCCGCCGATCAGCCGACGGCACTGACCCTGCTGGCGGGCCGTGAACGGCTGGTCGTGTCCCGCACGATGAGCAAGGCGTTCGCGTTCGCCGGTGCCCGGGTCGGCTCCCTGGCCGCGCACCCGGCCGCGGCCGACGCACTGCGTCTCGTGCGCCTCCCGTACCACCTCTCGTCCCTGACGCAGGCGGCGGCCGTCGCAGCGCTCTCGCACGCGAGCGAGATGCTCGCCATGGTCGACGACATCAAGGCCCAGCGTGACCGCATCGTGCACGAGCTGACCGAGCTCGGGTATGAGCCGTGGCCCACCTGGTCGAACTTCGTCCTCTTCGGCGGGGTCGACGACCCGACCGACGTCTTCGAGCGCCTGCTCGAGCGGGGTGTCATCGTCCGCAACCTCGGCATCCCCAACCACTTGAGGGTCAGCGCGGGCACCGAGGCCGAGACCACCGCGTTCCTCGAGGCGCTCCGCGACATTAGGCTCTCTTCGTGACCGACGTGACCGAGACGACCAGTGCCGCCCGTACCGCCTCCCTGTCGCGTGAGACGAGCGAGTCGAGCATCACGCTCGCCCTCGACCTCGACGGTTCGGGCCGATCGACGATCAACTCGTCGGTGCCGTTCTTCGACCACCTGCTGACGGCGCTCTCGAAGCACTCGTTGATCGACCTCGACGTCGCGGCGACGGGCGACACCCACATCGACGTGCACCACACGGTCGAAGACATCGGCATCACCTTCGGCACCGCGCTCAAGCAGGCGCTGGGCGACAAGTCCGGCATCTCGCGCTACGGCGACGCGCTCGTCCCGCTCGACGAGGCCCTCGTGCAGGCGGTCGTCGACGTGTCGGGGCGTCCGTACCTCGTGCACACGGGTGAGCCCGAGGGCTTCGAGTACCACCTCATCGGCGGGCACTTCACCGGCTCCATGGTCCGTCACGTCTTCGAGGCCATCACCTTCCACGCCGGCATCACCGTGCACGTCCGCGTGCTGGGCGGGCGCGATCCGCACCACATCGCCGAGGCCGAGTTCAAGGCGTTCGCCCGGGCGCTCCGTCAGGCCGTCCAGCCCGACCCGCGTGTCAGTGGCATCCCGTCGACGAAGGGTGCCCTGTGACGGGCGCCCGTCCCTCCGTCGTCGTCCTCGACTACGGCAGCGGCAACGTCCACTCGGCTGTCAAGGCACTCGAGCTCGCCGGCGCCGACGTCGAGCTGACCGCCGACCGTGCCCGGGTGCAGGCGGCCGACGGCCTCTTCGTCCCCGGTGTCGGCGCGTTCGCGGCCGTCATGAGCCAGCTCGAGTCCGTGCGTGGTGGCGAGCTCATCGACCGGCGGCTGGCCGGTGGGCGTCCGGTCATGGGCATCTGCGTCGGCATGCAGGTCTTCTTCGAGGGCGGCGTCGAACGCGGCAACAGCACCGGTGGCCTCGGGGCGTGGCCCGGCGTGGTCGACGAGCTGAAGGCCGACGTCCTGCCGCACATGGGCTGGAACACCGTCGACGTGCCCGAAGGCAGCGTGCTGTTCGACGGCGTGGCCGACGAGCGGTTCTACTTCGTCCACTCGTACGCCGCGCAAGAGTGGTCGCTCGACGTGATCCGTCCCTTCACCGAGCCGCACGTGACCTGGGCCGAACACGGTGGCCGCTTCGTGGCCGCCGTCGAGAACGGCCCGCTCTGGGCGACGCAGTTCCACCCCGAGAAGTCGGGGCAGCCGGGCATCCGGTTGCTCTCGAACTGGCTCGGCACCCTCTGACCCCGACGCGACCGACCCGATCGCGCCTCCTGACCCTGCGGCGCCCCGGCGCCGCGAGAGAGACGACATGAGCGAGTTCTGCCCCCCCCCCGCCTTGACCCTGTTCCCCGCCGTCGACGTGGCGGGCGGTCAGGCCGTGCGCCTGACCCAGGGTGAGGCCGGCAGCGAGACGAACTACGGCGACCCGGTCTCGGCTGCCGACGACTGGGCGAGCCAGGGCGCCGAATGGCTGCACCTGGTCGACCTCGACGCCGCCTTCGGGCGAGGTGACAACCGTGCCGTGATCAAGAAGGTCATCAAGCAGGTCAAGGGCGTCAACGTCGAGCTCAGCGGTGGCATCCGCGACGACAAGTCCCTCGAGGACGCGCTGAGCACCGGCGTGAAGCGCATCAACTTGGGCACGGCGGCCCTCGAGAACCCCGAGTGGGCTGCCCACGTCATCGCCGAGTACGGCGAGGCGGTGGCCGTCGGGCTCGACGTCCGCGGGACGACGCTGGCGGCGCGCGGCTGGACCGAAGAGGGCGGCGACCTCTGGACGGTCCTCGCGCGGCTCGAAGAGGCCGGCTGCGCGCGGTACGTCGTCACCGACGTGACGAAGGACGGCACGCTCCAGGGGCCCAACGTCGACCTGCTGCGTCAGGTGATGGAACACACCGACCGTCCGGTGATCGCGTCGGGCGGCATCTCGAGCCTCGACGACCTCGCGGCCCTGCGCGAGCTCGTGCCCCAGGGGCTCGAGGGCGCCATCGTCGGCAAGGCGCTCTACTCGGGGGCGTTCACGCTCGCGGCTGCCCTCGACGTCGCGTCGAACTGATGACGACCGCGCCGGACGGACCGGGGCGCGCACCCGACGATCCCGGTCACGGCGCCGACAGTGCCGGACGGCCCTGGGCGGGGCGCACCTTCGACCATCACGACACGGCGCACGCGGGCGACGACGGGTCCGCCGACCCGAGGCTGCTCGACGCCCTCCTCGGATTCCGCGAGGGGCGGCTCGGCGAGAGCGAGGTCGTCGACGCCCTGCGACCGGCCCGCCTGCTCGTGCCGCTGGTCGCGGTGGCGGGTGACGAGGGTCTCGACGACCGCGGCCGCCGCGTCGACAAGACGCAGGAGCTCTCGATCGTCACGGTCTCGGGTCCGGACGGCCGCGACGTGTTGCCGGCCTTCACCTCGGTCGAGACCCTGACGCGCTGGCGGCCTGCGGCCCGACCGGTGCCGGTGGAGGCCCGGCGCGTGGCCCTCGCGGCCGCCTCGGAGTCGACCGACCGCATCGTGATCGACCCCGGATCGATCACCGAGTTCGGTCTGCGTCGTCCGGCCGTCTGGGCAGTCGCACAAGACCTCCCGTGGGTGCCCAGCCACCACGACGACGGCGTCCTGCGTGCGTTCCTCGACGCGTCACGCGACGAGGAGGCGCTGGTCAGCCTGGTCGTCGCGCCCGGTTATCGAGACGCCCGGCTCGGTGCCCCCGAGATCGTCGTCCAGCTGGGCGTGGTGCCCGGCCTCGACCGGGACGCCCTGCAGTCTCTGCTGCAGCGACTACAGGCCGCCTGGGCGGCCGACCCGGTGATCGTCGACCGGGTCGACAGCATGTCGGTCAAGGTCGTCCCGGGCTGAGGTGCCCGCCGCTCGAGAGGCCACGTCCTGCTCGAGGTGCCGCCGGCACTCGACACGCTGATGGGTCGACGGGGCCGGTGGAAGGCGACGTACCCGTCAGTTGACGGGGCCGGTGTACTTCTCGCCGGGGCCCTGACCGATGGCGTCGGGGATGGCCGACGCCTCGCGGAAGGCGAGTTGCAGCGACCGCAGACCGTCGCGCAGCGCGCGGGCGTGCTGGTCGCCGATCTCGGGTGCACTGGCGGTCACGAGCCCGGCGAGCGAGGTGATGAGCTTGCGGGCCTCGTCGAGGTCGGTCTGTCGCTGCGGGTCGTCGGCCAGGCCCACCTTCACCGCGGCTGCGCTCATCAGGTGGACGCAGACCGTGTTGATCACCTCGACCGCGTTGACGTCGGCGATGTCGCGCGCGGCGTCGTCACCGAACCGCAGGTCGTCCTCGAACCGCGCCGTCGCGGGGGAGGTGTCGGGCGACGTGGCCGGTGCCGGATCGCCGAAGCGGGCGTCGGGAATGGGTGCGTCGTCGGGGGAGTGGCTCACGAACTGATCCTCTGCTAAACTCGTCCAGGCTCGGAGCGTCTGCTCCGTGCGAAAGTGGAGATTCTCCCACCCGCGCTTGACCGTTAGACAAGGTTACCGGGTTGTTGGCACCCCGTTCGATCAGCACCACCGTTCCGCCTCGCTCCTCGTCAGAGGAGCTCAGCAGACAGCGATCGAGCAGCCAGGGTGCAGTGTGACGTGTTCCTAGAGGGCGCCCACACGGAACTCCTCTTTCTCTGGCGAGGCCGTCCGGTCCCGCCAGATGCAGAAGAAACGACAGAGGAGTTCCGCATCAGCGATCCCCGTACGAACGACCGTATCCGCGTCCCCGAGGTCCGCCTCGTCGGGCCCGCAGGTGAGCAGATCGGCGTCGTTCCCATCGCCATGGCCCTGCGTCTCGCCGCAGAGGCCGAGCTCGACCTGGTCGAGGTGGCCCCCAACTCGAAGCCTCCCGTGGCCAAGATCATGGATCACGGAAAGTTCAAGTACGAGGCTGCGCAGAAGGCGAAAGAAGCCCGTCGCAACCAGGCGAACACGATCCTCAAAGAGGTCCGTTTCCGCCTGAAGATCGACAAGCACGACTACGAGACCAAGCGCAAGCGCGCCGAGGGCTTCCTCCAGGGCGGCGACAAGGTCAAGGCCATGATCCTGTTCCGTGGCCGCGAGCAGTCGCGTCCCGACCAGGGTGTCCGCCTCCTCCAGCGCTTCGCCGAAGACGTCTCCGAATGGGGCAGCGTCGAGTCGACGCCCACCATCGACGGCCGCAACATGGTCATGGTCATCGGCCCGCACAAGAACAAGTCCGAGGCCAAGGCCGAGGCAGAAGCTCGCAAGGCGGCCAACAAGCCGCCGAAGCACCCGACGTCCGACGAGGTCCCGGCCGATGCACCGGCCGACCGACCGACAGAAGAAAGTAAGTAAGACATGCCCAAGCAGAAGACCCACTCCGGCGCCAAGAAGCGCTTCAAGGTCACCGGTTCCGGCAAGATCATGAAGCAGCAGGCCGGCATGCGCCACAACCTCGAGGTGAAGAGCGCCAAGCGCAAGGCTCGCCTGAACCAGGACCAGGTGCTCGCGCCCGCTGACGCCAAGGTCGCCAAGAAGCTTCTCGGTCACTGACCGCTGACACGAACGTAGAGGAACAAGAAAATGGCAAGAGTCAAGAGAGCGGTCAACGCCGCCAAGAAGCGTCGCGTCATCCTCGAGCGCGCCGAGGGTTACCGCGGTCAGCGTTCGCGCCTGTACCGCAAGGCCAAAGAGCAGGTCACGCACTCGCTCGTCTACTCGTACCGTGACCGTCGTGCCCGCAAGGGCGAGTTCCGCCGCCTGTGGATCCAGCGCATCAACGCCGCGTCGCGTGCGAACGGCCTGACCTACAACCGCCTCATCCAGGGTCTGTCCCTGGCCGGCGTCGAGGTCGACCGTCGCATCCTGGCCGAGCTGGCCGTCAACGAGCCCGCCACGTTCGCGTCGCTCGTCGCCACCGCCAAGGCCGCGCTGCCCGCCGACACCTCGGCCCCCAAGGTCGCCGCGTAGTCGCATCCGCACCACCCTCGAGGCCCGACGGCCCGACATCCACACCGGTGTCGCCGTCGGGTCTCCTGCGTCTGCGGCAGGCGTCCGTCCTCGTGCGGCATCATGGACGGGTGCCCCACGACTCCCTGCTCGACAACCCCCGTTCACCCCGAGTCCGGGCGGTGGCCAAGCTCTCCAAGCGCGACGCCCGCACCGAGACCCGCACGTTCCTGCTCGAGGGGCCGCAGTCGGTCGGTGAGGCGCTGGCCTTCCGGCCCGAGCTGATCGTCGAACTCTTCGGCACCCCGACCGCGCTCGAGCGCTACCCCGAGGTGGCGGCCGCCGCCGACGCGGAGGGCATCGACGTCCAGTTCGTCACCGAACCGGTGCTCGAGGCCATGGCCGACACGGTGACGCCGCAGGGCATCGTCGCCGTCTGCCGGCAGTTCCCCACGTCGGTGAAGGACGTCTTCGCTGCCGAGCCGAAGCTCATCGTGATCCTCGAAGAGGTCCGCGACCCCGGCAACGCGGGCACCATCATCCGGGCCGCGGACGCCGCGGGCGCCGACGCGGTCATCATGACCGGCCGCAGCGTGGACCTCTACAACCCCAAGGTCGTGCGGTCCACGACGGGTTCGCTGTTCCACGTGCCGGTCGCCGTGGGCGTCGAGTTGCCGGCGATCGTCGACCGGTGCCGTGAGGTCGGCCTGCAGGTGCTCGCCGCAGACGTCAAGGGCGACGACCTGCTCGCCGCCCGCACCGAGGGCCTGCTCGCCGAGCCGACGGCCTGGCTGTTCGGCAACGAGGCCCGAGGCCTCACCGACGTGGACCTCGCGCGTGCCGACCGCGCTCTGGTGGTGCCCATCTACGGTCACGCCGAATCGATGAACCTCGCGACGGCGGCCTCGGTGTGCCTCTACGAGAGTGCCTTCGCCCACCGCAGCTAGCGCCTCCTCGCCCACCAGGAGGCGCGGGTCGGGTCCCACGGGTATGTCGCGTTCGAACACGTCGTTTCGTTTTCATTAAGAATCGACTGTGAATTTGACCCCGACCTGGGGGTCTGTTTGTGTGGGCGCATGGAACCCCTCGTCGTGGTCGACCACGTCAACAAGCACTTCGGTGACCTGCACGTCCTCAAGGACATCACGACGACGGTGGGCAAGGGCGAGGTGGTCGTCGTGATCGGCCCGAGCGGTTCGGGCAAGTCGACCCTCTGCCGGGCGATCAACCGCCTCGAGACCATCGACGACGGCGTCATCACGATCGACGGCACGCGTCTGCCCGAAGAGGGTGCGGCGCTCGCCCGTCTGCGTGCCGACGTCGGCATGGTGTTCCAGAGCTTCAACCTGTTCTCGCACAAGACGATCCTCGAGAACGTCATGCTGGGTCAGCTCAAGGTGCGCAAGCGCAGCAAGGCCGAGGCGCGGGAGCGGGCGATGCAGCTGCTCGAGCGCGTCGGCGTCGCGAACCAGGCCGACAAGATGCCGTCGCAGCTCTCGGGTGGGCAGCAGCAGCGCGTCGCGATCGCCCGGGCGCTGGCGATGGACCCCAAGGTGATGCTCCTCGACGAGCCCACCAGCGCGCTCGACCCCGAGATGATCACCGAGGTCCTCGACGTCATGGTGCAGCTCGCGAAGGACGGCATGACGATGATCGTCGTCACCCACGAGATGGGGTTCGCCCGCAAGGCCGCCGACCGTGTCGTCTTCATGGCCGACGGTCAGATCGTCGAAGAAGCGACGCCCGAGCAGTTCTTCACGAACCCGCAGTCGACCCGCGCCCAGGACTTCCTCGCCAAGATCCTGACGCACTGAGCGGGCGCGGCCGAGTCCGCGACCCGCGCCCGGCACCCTGACCGCCGGCCCACGACACCCGATCGCCGCCCGGCGTCCGGGTCACCCAGCAAGGAGATCAGAATGCGACTCAGCAAGGGATTCGTCGCCGTAGCCGCAGCAGCCGCCGTGGTCCTCGGCCTCTCGGCCTGCACCGACTCGTCGGCCCCGGCCGTCGACGTCGAGACGCCGGCCGACTTCGCCGAAGGCAGCACCATGGCCCGCCTCGCCGACGCCGGTGAGATCACCATCGGCACCAAGTTCGACCAGCCGTTGTTCGGCCTGGCCAACCCCGACGGCGTGCCCGAGGGCTTCGACGCCGAGATCGGCAAGCTCGTCGCCGCGAAGCTCGGCATCGAGGCCGACAAGATCACGTGGGTCGAGACCGTCTCGGCCAACCGCGAGCCGTTCATCCAGAACGGCCAGGTCGACCTCGTCATCGCGACCTACACGATCAACGACGATCGCAAGAAGGTCGTCTCGTTCGCCGGTCCGTACTACACGGCAGGTCAAGACCTGCTCGTGCTCGACGGCAACCCCGAGGGCATCGAGTCCGCCGACGACCTGGCCGGCAAGAAGGTCTGCACCGTCAGCGGCTCGACCAGCGAGAAGAACGTGGCCGAGTACACGACCGACATCCTCGCCACCGACACGTACTCGAACTGCCTCGAGCCCCTCCGCACCGGTGCGGTCTCGGCCGTGACGACCGACAACGTCATCCTGGCCGGCCTCGCCGACCAGAACGAGGGCGAGTTCGAGGTCGTGGGCGAGCCCTTCACCGAAGAGCCCTACGGCATCGGCCTGGCCCTCGACGACACCGACTTCCGCATGTTCGTCAACGACACGTTGCAGGACGCCGAGGACGACGGCACCTGGGACGAGCTGTGGGAGAAGACCGCGGGCAAGGTGCTCGACACCCCGACGCCGCCCACGATCGACCGCTACTGACACCGCGCGGGCACCCGGGGCGACCAGCCCCGGGTGCCCGTGTCCTGCCCCGACCGAAGGACCCCGTTGAACCCCTTGGACGTCATCCCCGGCTTCGACGCCGTGACCGACAACTGGCCCCGCTTCTGGGGCGGCTTCGTCACGACGCTGCAGCTGCTCGTTCTGTCAAGCCTCGGGGCCCTCGTGATCGGCTTCTTCGTGGCCGCCCTGCGCATCTCGCCTGTGGCCTCGTTCCGCACGTTCGCGACGGTGTACACCGAGGCGCTGCGCAACATCCCGCTCACACTCGTGCTCTTCTTCTGCGCCTTCGTCCTGCCGTACCTCGGCGTCGACTTCGGCACGTACTTCCCGTTGGCCGTCATCGGGCTGACGGCCTACACCTCGCCGTTCGTGGCCGAGGCCATCCGGTCGGGCATCAACGGCGTCCCGGTCGGGCAGGCCGAGGCGGCACGGAGCATCGGGCTCGGCTTCGGCCAGACGCTCGGCCACGTGATCCTCCCTCAGGCCATGCGCATGGTCGTCCCGCCGCTGATCAACGTCTTCATCGCCCTCACCAAGAACACCTCGGTGGCGGGTGGGTTCTTCGTCGCCGAGCTCTTCGCCGCCGGGCGCTACATCGCCAACGACCGCGGTGACGCCGTCATCACGACGCTGCTCGCCGTCGCGTTCTTCTACCTGGTCGTCACCATCACGCTCGGCCGTCTCGCGGCCGTGGTCGAGAAGAAGGTCGCAGTCCTCCGATGAGCACCTCCGTCCTCTACGACGCCCCGGGGCCGAAGGCCCGCCGCACGTCGCGGATCATCTCGGTGGTCGGCGTCGTGCTCGTCCTGGCCCTGATCGCCTACCTCGTGTACCTCCTCGGTCGGCCTCGCATCAGCGCGAACGGTGCCGAGACACCTGGCGTCTTCGACTCTTCCCGCTGGGACATCCTGCAAGACCTCGCCCTGTGGCGCGCCATCGGCCGCGGCTGGCTCGGGACGGTCCAGGCCGCAGCCCTCGCGTCGGTCCTCGCCGTCGTGATCGGCATCCTGTTCTCGTTCCTCCGCACGGCTCGCTCGGCGTTCGTCCGCGTGCCCACGACGATCGTCCTCGAGTTCTTCCGGGGCATGCCCGTCCTGCTGATGATGCTGTTCATCCTGCTGGTCTTCTCGACCGGCGCGTTCTGGGCCGTCGTCGCCGCCCTGGCGGTCTACAACGGTGCGCTCATCGGCGAGGCCCTGAGGGCGGGCATCGCCTCGTTGCCCAAAGGACAGCGCGAGGCAGGGCTGGCGATCGGGCTCACGCCGATCCGCACGCGGTTCGCGATCGAGTTCCCCCAGGCGTTCCGTCAGATGCTGCCGATCATCCTGGCGCAGCTCGTCGTCCTGCTGAAGGACACGTCACTCGGCTACATCGTGGGCTACCTCGAACTCACCCGAGTCGGTCTCAACCAGCTCGGGTCGTACTACGGAAGCCGCTACACCTTCACCCTCTTCGCCGTCGTGCTCGTCGTCTACCTCGCGACGAACCTCCTGCTCTCGTGGGTCGTCCGCGTCGTCGACCGACGCACGGGTCGGCGAGCGGTCGTCGCCAAGCGCCGTGGTACCCCGAAGGACCCGGGCATGGCCGGTCGCGGCGGTCGCTTCGAGTCCGACCACGTGTCGGGCCGCGCGACCTGACCCGGTCCGTCCTCTCGTCCCCGGCCCGCGCCTCCTCGTCGACCTCGACCAGGAGGCGCGGGTCGCCTCCCAACGATCGCTAAGCTTGGTTCTCGTGTCAGACTCCGTCCCCCTCTCCGAAGACGCCGTCGCGTCGGCGGTCGACGCCGCTCTCGCGGCGATCGCCACGGCCGCCACCGTCGCCGAGCTCAAGACCGCCCGTGCGCAGCACGTCGGCGAGGCGTCGGTGCTGGCCCGCCTGAACGCCGGTCTGCGCGACCTGCCGAACGACCAGAAGGCCGCGGCGGGCAAGCTCGTCGGCCAGGCCCGGGGTCGCGTCGGCCAAGCCGTCGCCACGCGCGAGGCAGAGCTGGCCGTGATCGAAGAGGCCGCCCGGCTCGAGGCCGAGACCGTCGACGTCACGGCCCTGCCGTCGCGTCGTCGCGCCGGGGCCCGCCACCCCCTGACGCTGCTGCAAGAGCGGATGGCCGACCTGTTCGTCGGCATGGGGTGGGAGGTCAACGAGGGCCCCGAGCTCGAGCACGAGTGGTTCAACTTCGACGCCCTGAACTTCGACGCCGACCACCCGGCGCGCGCCATGCAGGACACGTTCTTCGTCGACCCCGTCGACCGCCACCTGGTTCTGCGCACGCACACGTCGCCGGTGCAGATCCGCACGCTGCTGTCGAAAGAGCTCCCGGTCTACAACGTCGCTGTCGGCCGCGTGTTCCGCACGGACGAGCTCGACGCCACGCACACGCCCGTGTTCACCCAGCTCGAGGGCATCGCCGTCGACGAGGGCCTGACGATGGCGCACCTGCGCGGCACGCTCGAGCACCTCGCGCGCTCGATGTTCGGCGCCGAGGCGCAGATCCGCCTGCGTCCCAACTACTTCCCCTTCACCGAGCCCAGTGCCGAGATGGACGTCTGGCAGCCGAACGCCAAGGGAGGCGCGCGGTGGGTCGAGTGGGGCGGCTGCGGCATGGTCAACCCGAACGTGCTGCGCGCGGCGGGCATCGACCCCGACCGCTACCAGGGCTTCGCCTTCGGCATGGGCATCGAGCGCACGCTGCAGTTCCGCAACGACCTCAACGACATGCGCGACATGGTCGAGGGCGACGTCAGGTTCAGCGAGCAGTTCGGGATGGTGGTCTGATGCGGGTTCCGCTGAGTTGGCTCGGTGAGTTCGTCGAGCTGCCGGGCGACGTGTCGCTCGAGAGCGTCCACGCCGCCCTCGTGTCGGTCGGTTTCGAAGAAGAAGACGTGCATGTCGGTGACGTGACCGGGCCCCTCGTGGTCGGTCAGGTGCTCGACTTCACGCCCGAGCCGCAGAAGAACGGCAAGACGATCAACTGGTGCCAGGTCGCCGTGGGTCCGAACGCGGCCACCGACCCGGACGACGTCCGCGGCATCGTCTGCGGCGCCCACAACTTCGTCGTCGGCGACAAGGTCGTCGTGTCCCTACCCGGTGCCGTGCTGCCCGGGCCGTTCCCGATCGCTGCTCGCAAGACCTACGGGCACGTCTCGGACGGCATGATCGCCTCGACCCGCGAGCTCGGCCTCGGTGACGAGCACGACGGCATCCTCGTCCTCTCGTCGCTGGGTCTCGACCCCGAGGTCGGCACCGACGCGATCGCGCTGTTGGGTCTCGACGAGGCGGCGGTCGAGATCAACGTCACGCCCGACCGGGGCTATGCCTTCAGCATCCGGGGGGTGGCCCGCGAGTACTCGCACGCCACCGGGGCGACCTTCCGCGACCCCGCGTCGCTCGTCTCGCCGACCCCGTGCTCGGGCTTCTCGGTCGTCGTGGACGACCAGGCGCCCGTGCGCGACCGTGTCGGCGTCCAGACCTTCACTACCAAGGTGGTCCGCGGCATCGACGCGACCCGTCCCACCCCTCCGTGGCTCGCGTCGCGCTTGAGGCTGGCAGGGGTCCGCAGCATCTCGCTGCCGGTCGACGTCACCAACTACGTCATGTTCGAGCTCGGCCAACCGATCCACGGCTACGACCTCGACAAGGTGAGCGGCGGCCTCTCGGTCCGCCGGGCGGCTCCGGGTGAGCGCCTCGAGACCCTCGACGGCCAGGTCCGCGACCTGCACGCCGAGGACCTCGTGATCGCCGACGAGTCGGGTGCCGTCGGCCTGGCGGGCGTCATGGGCGGCGCCTCGACCGAGATCGGTGCGACCACGACCGACGTCCTCGTCGAGGCCGCGACCTTCGACCCCATCTCGATCGCGCGGACCGCCCGCCGTCACAAGCTGCCGAGCGAGGCGTCCAAGCGCTTCGAGCGCGGTGTCGACCCGCAGGTGGCCGAAGCGGCCGCCCAGCGCGTGGTCGACCTGCTCGTCGAGCTCGCCGGTGGCACGGCCGACACGTTCGGGTCACGGTGGGACGCATCCACCCCTCCCGACACGATCACCTTGCCGGCGGACCGCGCTGCGCGCCTCATGGGCGTCGACTACACCGACGACGAGGTCTCCGGTGCTCTCACGGCCATCGGGGCGAGCGTCGAGCGGTCCGGTCACGACTGGCTCGTGACCCCGCCGACCTGGCGCAGCGATCTGGTCGACTCCGCGTCGCTCGTCGAAGAGGTCGCCCGCATCACGGGTTACGACCGCATCCCCTCGGTGCTGCCCGTCGCCCCGGCCGGTCGCGGGCTGTCGCGTGAGCAGCAGCTGCGCCGGCAGGTGTCGAACGGGCTCGCCGCGGCCGGCTCCACCGAGGTCGCCGCGTATCCGTTCGTCTCGTCGGCCCAGAACGCCGCCTTCGGCTCGGCCGACGGCACCTCGTTGCCCGCCGTCCGACTCGCGAACCCCCTCGACTCGGCAGCGCCCGAGTTGCGCCGGTCATTGGTGCCGGGCCTGCTCGAGGTCGCCCGCCGCAACCTCGGTCGTGGTCTCGTCGACCTCTCGGTCTTCGAGGTGGGCACGGTCTTCCTGCCTGCCGAAGGCGTCACCTACGGCAGTGACGACGTCCCCTTCGGGGCCGCCCGCCCCGACGACGCGACGCTGGTCGCCCTCGCCGAGGCCCTGCCGCCCCAGCCACGACACCTGGGTCTGCTCTCGGTCGGCACGATCGTCGACCGCGCCCCGGGGCAATCCGCCGTGCCGGCGTCCCTCGCCGACGTGCTCGACGCCGTGCGCGTCGCCGCGTCCGCCGTCGCCGCCGAAGTCACCTTCCGTCAGGCCCGTCACGTGTCGCTGCACCCCGGCCGCACGGCCGAGGTGCTCGTCGGTGACGAGGTCGTGGGCGTCGCGGGCGAACTGCTGCCGAGCGTGGCAGCCGAGCTCGACCTGCCCCGGGTGGTCGCCGTGGCCGAACTCGATCTCGACCGTCTGATCGCCCTCGCCGTCGTCGAACCGGGCACCTCGGCCCTGTCGTCCTACCCCGCGGCCACGCAAGACCTCTCCCTCGTGGTGGGCGTCGACGTCCCTGCGGGTGACGTCCTCGCCACCGTGCGCGAGGGCGCGGGCGCCCTGCTCGAGACCGTCCGGCTGGTCGACGACTACCGAGGTGCCGGGTTGCCCGACGCGTCGAAGTCGCTCACCTTCGCCCTTCGTTTCCGGGCCGCCGACCGCACCCTCACCGCGGCCGAGGCCTCCGAGGCCAAGTCCGGCTCCGTCCGCCTGGCCGGCGAGCGATTCGGGGCGGCGCTCCGCGACTGACACTCGCCCGGCGCCGCCGCCCCTGATCCCAGGCCGCATTCGAACATTAGGGTGGACGCATGCCTTTCTCCGTTGCCGTTGCCGGCGCGAGTGGTTACGCCGGTGGTGAGCTCCTGCGCTTGCTGGCCGAGCATCCCGACTTCGAGGGGCAGACCGTCACCGCGTTCCAGAACGCCGGTCCGCCACCCCTCTCGGTGCAGCCGCACCTGCGCTCCCTGGCGCACCTGACCCTGGTCGAGACCACGCCCGAGGCCCTCGCGGGCCACGACGTCGTGTTCCTCGCGCTGCCCCACGGCAAGTCGGGGGCGATCACCGCCCAGCTGCCCGACGACACGCTCGTCGTCGACTGCGGTGCCGACCACCGATTGACCGACGAGTCCGCCTGGCAGGCGTTCTACGGTGGCGAGTTCTACGGAGCGTGGTCCTACGGACTGCCCGAGCTCGTCCTCGGCGACACCCCGGGCCGCCAGCGCGACGTCCTGGCAGGTGCCAAGCGCATCGCGGTTCCCGGCTGCAACGTCACCGCGGTCACCCTGGGCCTGGCACCCGGCGTGCAGGCGGGTGTCGTCGAGACCGCCGACATCGTGACCGTCCTGGCCGTGGGCCCGTCCGGGGCGGGCAAGGCGCTGAAGACGCATCTGCTGGCGAGCGAGCTCATGGGGTCGGCGTCGGCCTACGGCGTGGGCGGCAGTCACCGACACATCCCCGAGATCCGGCAGAACCTCCGCGTGGCCGGTGCCACCGAGGTGAACGTCTCGCTCACCCCGGTGCTCGTCCCGATGGCGCGCGGCATCCTCGCCACGACGACCGCTCGTCTCGCGCCGGGCGTCACCGCCCACGACGTGCGATCGGCCTGGCAGCAGGCCTATGCTAACGAGCCTTTCGTGCACCTCCTGCCCGACGGCGAGTTCCCCCGCACGGCCGACACGATCGGGGCCAACACCGCCCTGATCGGACTCGCCGTCGACGAGGCCGCAGACCGCGTCGTCGTGGTCACGGCCCTCGACAACCTCGTCAAGGGCACGGCCGGGGCCGCCGTCCAGTCCGCCAACATCGCCCTCGGCCTGCCCGAGACCACCGGCCTCGGCCAGAACGGAGTCGCCCCGTGAGCGTCACCGCAGCAGCCGGTTTCGAGGCCTCCGGCGTCGTCGCCGGCCTCAAGAGCTCGGGTGCGCCCGACGTCGCCCTGGTCGTCAACCGGGGTCGCAGCACGGCCGCGGCCGCCGTCTTCACCAGCAACCGGGCCAAGGCGAACCCCGTCCTGTGGTCGCAGCAGGTGGTCGCCGACGGTCGCGTGGACGCCGTCGTCCTCAATTCCGGAGGCGCGAACTGCTTCACAGGAGCCTTCGGCTTCCAGACGACCCACTCCACGGCCGAGACCGTGGCCGCCGCCCTCGAGCTGTCGGCGACGGACGTCCTCGTGTGCTCCACGGGCCTCATCGGAGTCGGCGACCAGATCTTCCGTGACAAGGTGCTCAGTGGCTCCACCGCGGCGGCCTCTGCCCTGTCGGCCGACGGCGGCCTCGACGCCGCCACGGCCATCATGACGACCGACACCAGACCCAAGCAGGCCGTGGTGGCGGTTGACGGCTGGGTGGTCGGCGGCATGGCGAAGGGCGCCGGCATGCTCGCTCCCGGCCTCGCCACGATGCTCGTGGTGCTCACGACGGACGCCGACGTCGACGCGTCGGGTCTCGACTCCGCGCTCCGCGAGGCGACCAGGGTCACCTTCGACCGTCTCGACTCGGACGGCTGCATGTCGACCAACGACACCGTCGTGTTGCTGGCCAGCGCCGAGTCCGGTGTCGCGCCTCCTGCCGACGTCTTCGCGGCGGCGGTCACGGCGCTCTGCGCCGACCTCGCCGAGCAGCTGCAGGCCGATGCCGAGGGCGCCTCGCACGACATCCGCATCGAGATCGTGGGGGCGGCGTCCGACGGCGACGCCGTCGAGGTGGGTCGTTCGATCGCGCGCAACAACCTGTTCAAAGCGGCCGTCTTCGGCAACGATCCCAACTGGGGTCGCGTGCTCGCGGCCATCGGCACCACGTCGGCCGAGTTCGACCCGTACGACGTCGACGTGACCATGAACGGGGTCCGCGTCTGCCACGCCGGGGCACCCGATCGGCCGAGCGACGAGGTCGACCTGACCCCGCGAGCGGTCCACGTGCTCGTCGACCTGAAGACGGGCCCGGCCGAGGCGACCATCCTGACGAACGACCTCACGCACGACTACGTGCACGAGAACAGCGCGTACTCCAGCTGATGGGCGTCCACACGAGCACCGGCGCCACGGCGGCCGACGAGCAAGAGCTGGCTGCGGTCAAGGCTTCGACGCTGATCGAGTCGCTGCCCTGGCTCAAGCGCTTCTCGGGCAAGGTCGTCGTCGTCAAGTTCGGCGGCAACGCCATGGTCGACGACGCCCTCAAACAGGCGTTCGCCGAGGACATGGTCTACCTGCGCTACGCCGGACTGCACCCGGTGGTCGTCCACGGTGGCGGCCCCCAGATCTCGGCCGCCCTCGACGCGGCCGGCATCGAGAGCGAGTTCCGGGGCGGCTACCGCTACACGTCGACCGAGGCGATCTCGGTCGTGCGTGACGTCCTGGCCGGCGAGGTCAACCGCGAGATCGTCGAGCTGATCAACGAGCACGGCGACCTGGCCCGCGGTGTCTCGGGCGAGGGCTCGACCTTGTTCGAGGGTCGCAAGCGCGGTGTGGTGGTCGACGGCGAGACCTTCGACCTGGGCCACGTGGGCGACGTGACCGGCGTCGACCCGTCGTCGGTGCTGGCCGAGATCGAGGCGGGGCGCATCCCCGTGGTGTCGTCCATCGCGACGAACACCATCGACCCCGAGCACGCCCTCAACGTCAACGCCGACGCCGCCGCGGGTGCGCTGGCGATCGCCCTCGGGGCGGCCAAGCTCGTCGTCCTGACCGACGTGGCGGGGCTTTACGCCGACTGGCCGAACCGCGACTCGCTCGTCGAGGCCATCACGGTCTCGGCCCTCACCGACATGCTCCCGACCCTCGAGTCGGGCATGATCCCCAAGATGCGCGCCTGCCTCGACTCGGTCGTGGGCGGCGTGGGCGGGGCGACCATCATCGACGGTCGCATCCCGCACTCGATCCTCCTCGAGGTGTTCACCCAGCGCGGGTCGGGCACCGAGGTGGTCCCCGACGACCGGGCGGCGTCGACCGGCGCCCCCGTCGTCACCTCGTTCGGCACCCCCGCCGGCGAGATCGTCACCACCGGGGGCACCGCCCCGGGTGGCCCTGCCGCGAGCGGCACCGACACGAAAGGACAGTCGTGACCATGATCCAGATCCAAGGCGGTACCTGGCAGCGCCGATTCGGCGACTCGATGATGCGCTCGCTGTCCACTCCGAAGGTGATGCTCGACCGCGGCGAGGGCTGCCAGGTCTGGGACGTCGACGGCAAGCGCTACCTCGACTTCCTGGCGGGCATCGCCGTGAACGCCCTCGGGCACGCCCACCCGGTGCTCGTCGAGGCGCTCACCGAGCAGGCGAGCAAGCTGATCCACGTCTCCAACTACTTCGCGACGGCCCCGCAGGTCGAGCTCGCCGAAAGGCTGACCCGCATCAGCGGCGCCGGCGAGCGTGGGCGCGTCTACTTCGGCAACAGCGGAGCCGAGGCCAACGAGGCCGCGGTCAAACTGGCTCGACTCAACCGGGGTGACGGCTCACGCACCCGCATCCTCGCCCTGCAGAACTCGTTCCACGGCCGCACCATGGGCTCGCTCGCGCTGACCGGCAAGCCGGCGCTGCGTGAGCCGTTCGAGCCGATGATGCCCGGGGTCGAGCACATCGACACGACCGTCGAGGCCCTCGAGGCGGCCCTCGACGGTACGGTGGCCGCCCTGTTCGTCGAGCCGATCAAGGGTGAGGCCGGCGTCGTCGACCTGCCCGACGGCTACCTCGAGCGCGCCCGCGAACTCACCACGAAGCACGGGGCCCTTCTGATCCTCGACGAGATCCAGACCGGCATCGGTCGGACCGGCTCGTGGTTCGCCTTCCAGCAGCACGACATCGTCCCCGACGCCATCACCGTCGCCAAGGGCATCGCCGGGGGAGTCCCGATCGGTGCGCTCATCACCTTCGGCGACACGTCCGACCTGTTCGAGGCCGGGCAGCACGGCAGCACCTTCGGCGGCAACCCGCTCGCCACCGCCGCGGCCAACGCCGTGCTCGGCGAGATCGAGGCCAGCCAGCTCGTGCTCAACGCGATCGTCCGCGGCGACCAGCTGCGTGCGGCTATCGCATCCATCGGTTCGCCCCTCGTCCGCGAGGTCCGGGGCAACGGCCTCCTCATCGGCCTGGGGCTGGCGCAGCCCGTCGCGGCCCGGGTCGCCGCCGACGCCCTCGAAGCCGGCCTCATCGTCAACGCGCCGAACGACTCGAGCATCCGCCTCGCGCCTCCTCTGATCGTCGGCGACGACGAGATCGCCGAGTTCACCCAGATCATGACCACCGTCCTGAAAGGCCTCGAATGACCCGCCACTTCCTCCGGGACGACGACCTGACCACGGCCGAGCAGCTCGAGGTGCTCGACCTCGCCGACGAGCTCAAGCGCGACCGCTGGTCGCAGCGGCCGCTTGCCGGTCCGCAGACCGTCGCCGTCATCTTCGACAAGTCGTCGACGCGTACCCGGGTGTCGTTCGCGGTCGGCATCGCCGACCTCGGCGGCAGCCCGTTGATCATCGCCACGGCGAACAGCCAGCTGGGCGGCAAGGAGACCCCGTCCGACACGGCGCGCGTCCTCGAGCGCATGGTGTCCGCCATCGTCTGGCGCACCTACGCGCAATCCGGCCTCGAAGAGATGGCGGCCGGCACGACCGTGCCCGTCGTCAACGCACTGAGTGACGACTTCCACCCGTGCCAGCTGCTCGCCGACCTGCAGACCATCCGCGAGAAGAAGGGCACGCTCGCCGGGCTCTCGGTGGCGTTCGTCGGTGACGGACGCTGCAACATGGGCCAGTCGTACCTGCTGGCCTGCGCGACCGCGGGCATGCACGTCCGCATCGGCGCCCCCGAGGGCTTCCTGCCCGACCCGACCGTCGTCACCGACGCCGAAGCGATCGCCGCGCGGACGGGCGGCTCCGTCCTGGTCACCACCGACGCGACCGAGGCCGTCGCAGGAGTCGACGTCGTCGTGACCGACACCTGGGTCTCGATGGGCAAGGAAGACGAGAAAGACGAACGAGTCGCCGTCTTCGGATCGTTCAAGGTCGACCAGGCGTTGATGGCCCAGGCCGACGACGACGCGATCTTCCTGCACTGCCTCCCTGCCGACCGCGGGTACGAGGTCACGGCCGACGTCATCGACGGCCCGACCAGTGTCATCTGGGACGAGGCCGAGAACCGGCTGCACGCTCAGAAGGCGCTGCTCACCTGGCTGCTGGCCCGCTGAGCACCCCCACCACCGCACACACGTAGCCACACCCACACAACACAAGGAGAACCATGGCGGAACGCGTCGTCCTCGCATACTCAGGAGGCCTCGACACCTCGGTCGGCATCGGCTGGTTGGCCGATGCCACCGGAAAAGAGGTGGTCGCCCTCGCCGTCGACGTCGGACAGGGCGGCGAGGACATGGAAGACATCCGGCAGCGCGCCCTCGACTGCGGAGCGGTCGAGTCGGTCGTCGTGGACGCCAAAGAGGAATTCGGCACCGACTACCTGATGCCGGCCCTCAAGGCCAACGCGCTGTACCAGAAGACCTACCCGTTGGTCTCCGCCCTCAGCCGCCCGTTGATCGCCCGCCACCTGGCGTCGGTCGCGAAGGAGCTGGGCGCGAACAGCGTCGCCCACGGCTGCACCGGCAAGGGCAACGACCAGGTCCGCTTCGAGGCAGCCGTCGCGGCCCTCGCTCCCGACCTGACGAGCATCGCCCCGGTCCGCGACCTGGCCCTCACCCGGGACAAGGCGATCGTGTACGCGGAAGAGCACAACCTGCCCATCCGCCAGAGCGCCAAGAACCCCTACTCGATCGACAAGAACGTCTGGGGCCGCGCGGTCGAGACCGGATTCCTCGAGGACCCCTGGAACGCCCCGATCGAAGACCTGTACGAGTACACGCAAGACCCGGCGATCGTCAAGGACGCCGACGAGGTCGTCATCACGTTCGAGGCCGGCGTCCCGACCGCGATCGACGGCGTGGCGTTCACCCCGCTGGGCATCGTCGAGCGCATGAACGAGCTCGCCGGCAAGCACGGCGTCGGCCGCATCGACGTCGTCGAGGACCGTCTCGTCGGCATCAAGAGCCGCGAGGTCTACGAGGCACCCGGCGCGATGGCCCTCATCGCCGCGCACGAGGCGCTCGAGGCCCTGACCATCGAGCGCGACCTCGGTCGCTACAAGCGCGGGGTCGAGGCCGAATGGTCGAACCTGGTCTACGACGGCCTGTGGTTCTCGGGTCTCAAGCGCTCGCTCGACGTCTTCATCGACGACACGCAGAAGTACGTGTCGGGCGAGATCCGTCTCAAGCTGCAGGGCGGACGCGCGGTCGTCACCGGCCAGAAGAGCGACGCGAGCCTCTACGACTTCGACCTCGCGACCTACGACACGGGCGACACCTTCGACCAGTCCCTGTCGAAGGGCTTCATCGAGATCTGGTCGCTGCCCAGCAAGATCTCGGCTCGTCGCGACCTGGCCCACGGGGCGTGACCGACGCCATCGGGTTCGGCGACGGGCCCGGCAAGAACGAGCGCGCCGGCGAGGCGGGTGCCCTCTGGGGCGGCCGCTTCGCCTCCGGGCCGTCCGCCGAGCTCGCGGCGCTGAGCAAGTCCACGCAATTCGACTGGCAGCTGGCCTCGTACGACATCGCCGGGTCCCGGGCGCATGCCCGTGCCCTGGCGTCGGCGGGTTATCTCGACGCGTCCGAGCTCGACGCCATGCTGTCGGCGCTCGACCGGCTCGAGTCGGACGTGCTCGACGGGACGTTCACCGCCGCCGAGTCCGACGAGGACGTCCACTCCGCGCTCGAGCGAGGGCTCATCGGCATCACCGGTGTCGAGCTCGGCGGCAAGCTCCGGGCGGGGCGTAGCCGGAACGACCAGATCGCGACGCTCGTGCGCTTGTACCTGCGCGACCACGCCCGTGTCATCGGTCGGCAGGTCGTCGACCTGGTCGACGCCATCGCGGGTCAGGCGACGGCTCACCCGACGGCTGTCATGCCCGGCCGCACGCATCTCCAGCACGCCCAGCCGGTCCTGCTGGCGCACCACCTGCTCGCGCCCGCCTGGCCCCTGGTCCGCGACCTCGAGCGCCTGCGCGACTGGTCGCGTCGGGCCGGTGCCTCGCCCTACGGGGCGGGCGCCCTCGCCGGCAGCTCGCTGGGGCTCGACCCACTGCTGGTGGCGACCGATCTCGGGTTCGACCGCACGACCGAGAACTCGATCGACGCGACGGCCAGTCGCGACGTGGTGTCCGAGTTCGCGTTCGTCACGGCGTCCATCGGCATCGACCTCTCCCGGCTCGCGGAAGAGATCATCCTCTGGAACACGCGCGAGTTCGGCTTCGTCCGACTGCACGACGCGTTCTCGACCGGGTCGAGCATCATGCCGCAGAAGAAGAACCCCGACATCGCCGAGCTCGCGCGCGGCAAGTCGGGCCGACTCATCGGCAACCTGACCGGTCTGCTCGCGACGCTCAAGGGGTTGCCGCTGGCGTACAACCGGGATCTGCAAGAAGACAAAGAACCGGTGTTCGACTCGGTCGGCCAGCTCGAAGTCCTGCTCCCGGCGTTCACGGGCATGGTCGCGACCCTCGACTTCGACGAGCAACGCATGGCCGAGCTCGCCCCGCAGGGGTTCTCGCTCGCGACCGACGTCGCCGAGTGGCTCGGCCGTCAGGGGGCCCCGTTCCGCGACGCGCACGAGATCAGCGGCGAACTGGTCCGGGTCTGCGAGCAGCACGACCTCGAGCTGCACGAGCCCTCGGACGAGCAGTACCGGTCGATCTCGACGCACCTCACGCCCGAGATCCGTCCGGTCCTGACTGTCGAGGGCTCCATCGCCAGCCGTCGCGGTGCCGGCGGCACGGCCCCCGAGCGGGTCGCCGAGCAGCTCGCGCAGCTCACCGAGCAGATGCGACACCTCGTCCAGGCCCTCGCACCGGCGGCGGCGTGAGTCGTCGACGACCGGGGTCTCGAGACGACCGGCCGGTCCGTGCCTGGGTCGTGCCGGTCGTCGTCGCGATCGCGGTGGCGGTGCTCGTCGCCGTCGCGGTGATCGCGGTCGCCAGCGGCCAGCGCTTCTTCTGACCGCGATGATCGCGGTGGACGCGGGGGAGCGGTGACGACGACACCGGCCGACGACGTCTTGGCGGCATTGCTGGCCGAGCCGGCGCTGGCCGTCGCGCCGCGCCTCCTCGGCTCGGTCTTCTGGTCGGGTGGTGTGGGGGTGCGCCTGACCGAGGTCGAGGCGTACCACGGCCAGGGGCAGGACCCCGGTTCGCACGCGCACCGGGGTCCGTCGGCCCGCAACGGCAGCATGTTCGAAGGCGGCGGGACGCTCTACGTCTACCTGTCGTACGGCATCCACCGCTGCGTCAACATCGTGTGCGGTCCCGAGGGCTACGCGTCCGGTGTCCTCTTGCGCTCGGGTGAGGTGGTGGCCGGCGTCGACGAGGCGCGAGCCCGCCGGTCGACGTCGCGGACCCCGGCGGACCTGGCTCGCGGTCCCGGCCGACTCGGTTCCGCGCTCGGCATCGAGCTCGACGACGACGGCTCACGCCTCGTCGCCGACACCCCCGGTCAGGAGGCGCGGTTCCGGTTGCGCCTCCCGTCCGCACCGGTCGGCCCGATCGCCGCCGGCCCGCGTGTCGGTGTGTCGGGTCACGCCGGTGGTGACGCTTTCCCTTGGCGGTTCTCACTGGAGGGTGATCGGACGGTCTCGCCGTACCGCGCCGCCGTCTCGAGAGGGCGCGGTGGGGCGTGACGGCCGAGACGGTGGCCGCTGGTAGCGTTTCGCGGGTGACCAGTGAAACGACCGCAGACGTCCTGGCCGCCCAGAGCAACGATCCCTCGTTCGACGACGTGTGGGACGAGATGCAGTGGCGCGGCCTGGTGCACGTCTCGACCGACGCCGACGCCCTGAAGACCCTGCTCGCCGGCCCGCCGATCACGTACTACTGCGGCTTCGACCCGACCGCCCCCAGCCTGCACCTCGGCAATCTCGTGCAGTTGCTCACCATGCGTCGGCTCCAGCTCGCCGGTCACCGGCCCCTGGGTCTCGTGGGTGGGTCCACCGGTCTCATCGGCGATCCGCGTCCGACGGCCGAACGGGTGCTCAAGACACCCGAGCAGACGGCCGAGTGGGTCGACCGCATCCGCGTGCACGTCGAGAAGTTCCTCTCGCCCGACGGTGACAACGGTCTCCGGGTGGTGAACAACCTCGACTGGACGTCCCCGCTCAGCGCCATCGAGTTCTTGCGTGACATCGGCAAGAACTTCCGCGTCAACACGATGCTCAAGAAAGACGCCGTGGCCGCGCGTCTGAACTCCGACGCCGGCATCAGCTACACCGAGTTCAGCTACCAGATCCTCCAGGGGCTCGACTTCCGTGAGCTCTACCGCAGCTACGACTGCGTCCTGCAGACGGGTGGCAGCGACCAGTGGGGCAACCTGACCAGCGGCACCGAGCTGATCCGCCGTACCGAGGGCGTCTCGGTGCACGCGATCGGCACGCCGCTGATCACCAACACCGACGGCACCAAGTTCGGCAAGAGCGAGGGCAACGCGGTCTGGCTCGACCCCGAACTGACCAGCCCGTACGCGATGTACCAGTTCTGGCTCAACACCGACGACGCCGACGTCGTCCCACGGCTCAAGGTGTTCACGTTCCTCTCGCGTACCGAGATCGAGCGGCTCGAGAAGGCCGTCGCCGACGAACCCTTCCGTCGGGAGGCGCAGCGGGCGTTGGCCTGGAACGTCACGTCCCTGGTCCACGGCACCGCGGCCACCCAGTCGGCCATCGACGCCGCCGCGGCCCTCTTCGGCCAGGGCGATCTCGCCGTCCTCGATCAGCAGACGCTCGCCAGTGCGATCGCGGAATTGCCGGCAGCGACGGCCGACGAATCGACCACCATCGCGCAGGCGTTGGTCGACACCGGACTCGTCGCCTCGTTGGGTGCGGCTCGCCGGGCCACGGCCGAGGGCGGGGTCTACGTGAACAACGCCCGGGTCGAGAACGGTGAAGCCCTCGTGGCTGATTCTCGACTCGACGGGGGAGTCGTCGTACTCCGGCGCGGCAAGAAGACCCTGGCCGGTGTGACCGTGAAGGTCTGATCCCGAGCCGGCATGCTGCGTCAGAAAAGCCCGCTTCCTCTTCGAGGAAGCGGGCTTCTGTCGTCCCGGCACGGGCTCAGCGCTCCGATCCCCGTGTTTCTGGGCCTGTCCCCGGCGGCTCGCCCGGGATGCACGGGAGTTTGGGGGTGGGGGCCGGGGGCTGTGTAAAGTAATCCGAGTCAGCCCAAAGGTGCGGCGGAGCGGCTAGGACAGCGATCAGAGATGGTCCCGATCCGGAGCTTCCCGGCCTCAAGTGGTGGCATCCTCCCCGAGAACGGGTTGCTTGCGACTCGTGGTTCGTGTGGTAGGGTTTCAAATCCATCCTCTGGTTCACGCCAGGTGCTGGTCTTCACGTGGTGGGGATCGGAAATCGAGTCGTTTCGGCTTGGTCCATCGGGATGGTATGGTTCCACAGCTGCTTCGAGCGAAGGTCTTTCCGGCCGGGACTCGGGTGCGTTTGGTCCTTGAGAACTCAACAGCGTGCACATTGTCAAATGCCAAATTATACCCTGGCATTGCTTGTGGCCTCATCTTTTGTGGGGTTGTGAGTGGTGTTTAGGTTTCTTTGAGATTGATG